>JANPHP010000466.1:0-25065 GCA_031424495.1 Bacteroidota bacterium
CAAAACCATTTACAGAAAAAATTTCCCCTCAAGCATGCATGAGCGCATCGAGTCCCCTACCCTTGCGGAAGTCTGTGCACCACTTGCGCGCCTGCTCGGGGGTGATGCTGATGATGCCTTCGCCACTGAGATAGCGCAGCGCCTTCGCCTCGCGCCGGGAGACGCCACCATCGATGATCATGCCCAAAACGATGAGCTTGGAATAGGCCGCCTTGATGGAAGGAGAACTCGCTTTGATCTTGTTTAAAAATGCCATGCGGTCGGGTTCCTTGTCCTTGAATTCCTTCAACCCAAAGACCTCCACAAGGCGCTTGACCAAGATATAGTGGTTGTGGTGAAAGCTCCGCTTGACCGTGACCACGTATTGCATTGCATCGAAAATATTTTGCTTGAAATTTTCATCGTCACGCAGCGCATCCACCTTGTCACAGAGCTCATTCACGAGGCCCGGTGCCATGATATAGACCTCTGCAGCGCGGATCACTTTCCAGGTCGACCACGCATTCCACACAAAAAATAAAGGTACACCTGCAGCGTCGCCAACAAGGCTGGTATATTGGCGTGTCTCGTTGCGCACGATGGTCTTCACGACCACAAACCGCAATAAAAAACTAGCAAGCGTAGCCCGAAAAAGGTTCCAAAGGGTGAAGAAAAACAGATAAAATCGTGAAGTGTCCGCGTAGGGGTTGATGCCAAACTGCAAGGTTTCCTTGTTTTTGCTTTCCAGTCCCACGGTGAAGAGTTGCTCAACATGCAGGTCATAGTTGGGATCGCGTTTGTCGGGAAATCCGCAGGCATTGGCGGTCTCGGCGACCGCCCAGATGTTGAGGCGGGTGAGCAGGAACAACTCGATCAGCACCAAGATCGTGCCCCAAACTTGCTTGCCCCAGTTGAACTTGCCGAGTAGTGGCAACTCCCAAGGCAAAACCAAGCTGTCCCAAAAGGTCGGCCATAGATAGATCGGCAAATAATAGACGATCACCGAAATAGCCCCATAGGCGCCTGCCGTGAGCATCGCGACGCGCTTCACGCGATTGATCAGCGCAATCTCCTTGTCGTTGAGGATATGATGGGCATCCTCGGGTAGCGGCTTGTCGACCTGCAGCTTCAGGAAGTAGCGATAGGCGATGCGGTGATGTAAAGGTCTTTTCTTGGTGGTAGCCATAGCTGATGAAACGTCCTGCAAAATACAAATTTAGCGCGATCGGTGGCGTGGATAAAAAATTCGGTCGATCATCCCTAAAAATTTGGTAGTCAATGGAATCGTTCAGACATTTGCAATTCATTCACGCTAAACAAAAATTTCAACATGAAAAAAGTAATCTTCACAATCGCATTTTTGCTGGTTGCCTTTGTCGGCTTTTCGCAATGCAAAATGGACAGCGACCACCACACGTTGCGCAATTCCAGCAATTCGTCCATTGGCAAAATCGACAGCGACGGCGTCACGATCCGCAACAGCAGCAACAGCTCTGTAGGCCGTGTCGACAGCGATGGCGTCACGATTCGCAACAGCAGCAACTCGATGGTGCTCAAAATCGATGGCAACACGATTCGCAACAGCAGCAACAGCAGCATCGCCTCCTTGAGCGATGTATCACGTGCACTTGGCGTCTCCAACCCGACGGCTGCACACGTGGCCTTGTGGTGGTTTCTCTGCAAAAACTGATTGCCACACGCCAAAAGATTTCCAAAAGGCCGCCCGCAAGGCGGCCTTTTGCTTGGGAGATGTATGCAATCAATTGCCAACTTTAAATGCGATGGTCTGGTAAAACTTTCAGAACTTGAGTCATCGATTTCAGGAAAATGCGTCTAGCGCTGTGCTTCATAGGATGGTTACTGATCGCGGCGGCATCATTGCAGCCGCTGCATGCCCAGTGGACGATCACCGGGCGGGTGATCGACAGCGAAACCAAAGAGACGCTGCCCGGCACGCTCGCCCTCATCACGGGCGAGACACGCGGCGCAGTCGCCGACTCCGATGGCCGGTTTTCTCTGAAAAGCGCATCCGCCACACCCGTCATCAACATCCAATACCTGGGCTACAAGCCGATCACGCAGCGGCTGGACCTGCGCAAACAGACCGACTATGCCTTTGCGCTCGTGCCAGACCCGCTCACGCTGCCCACGACGATGATCATCGCCGAGGGCCTGCAACGCGTGCATCCCGACCCGATGGCCAATATCATCGACTATGAATTCCTCGACGGCAGGCTGCTCATGATCGTCTACGACGGGCTACGCAAGCGCAATGTGCTCCAAATCTTCTCGCGCGACCTGCGCCTACTCGCGGAGGCCGATGCGCCCGAGCACCCTTTGCGCTCGCTCATGGCAGATTGCATGGGCAACCGCCACTGCATCAGCGATGCCTGGGTCGCGCAAGTCGACTTTGCCAAGGGCAACCTCTTTTTGCGCTGGGACTCGATGACGACCTTCAAACGCGTGGTGCTGCCCTGCTTGGCGAGCATCGACAGCACCTTTTATTTTGCGTTTCAGCCCCATGACTTTGCCAAGGCCTTCACCTACCAACACCAAGGCGCCACCGAACGCAAATACCTCTACGGCAGCATCGACAAAAAGGCGATGGAGGTTTTGCGCGACGAGGGCATGGCCGTCGGCAAAAATGGCAACAATGACGTCCCCATCGACGGCGCTAGCGCATCCAACGACATGATGCGGGCCGCTTTTCAAGGTGCACTCAACCAGCGCTACCTGAAATCCGTCGTCTGCCCACCGATTTTTGTCCCGATCAAGGCCATCCGTGGCAACATCTTCATCTTTGACCACCCCCACGATTTGCTGCTGGAGTATGATGAACTCGGATACAATGTCGATACAACGCATATCACCTACCATCACAACCGCGATTGGAAAAAAGAGATCATCGTCGATGAGGAGCAAGAAGAAGCTTATGTATTGACGGAGAAGGATGGTTACATCCGGCTCATCCACCTCGATCTCGACAATGGCACGCTCGACGACTCTTGGGAATTGCCCGATCCATTTCCCTTGAAAATCAAGATCATGGATGGCCACATTTATTACTCATTTCGCGACAACCGAGGCGACGCAACCAAGCGGCTGTATCGGCTGCAGATGTAGCGGGGCGAGTTTGTAAAAAATTGGACGCGGCTAACAATGGAATACCAGAGGCTGCGGATGAATGCTTAAATTCGATTCAAAATATGTTTGGTTCATGATCTACCTTATTCCAGACGCCGCAGTCGTCATCACGGTCCCAAGCGTGCCTAGCAAATTGTTGGCGTCTTTATCGCTAGAAGTCGAGCCTGAAAAGTTTTGGCGTCCGGCATTCAATGGACATCTAGCTTTTGAGGGCGAAGTTGGGGAGGATAGCTTTACCATCAGGCGATTCAATACCATGGGCCGCAAAGGCATCTCTAAATGCAATGCCCGCGTGGTAGCCAATTCACAGGGTGGCAGTGATTTGCATCTTTCATTTTTTGTTCCCAAGCTACAATATCTGCAATTGCTGTTTTTGCCAGCGGCTTTTGCCCTTGGTAGCCGCAGAGCCTTCTCCGATCTCGACCGTTCGCCCTTTGCCCTGCTCCCTACATTCCTGGTGGCATTGATAGTGGCTGTCGGCGGCCTCATCCAATTCAATATCGAGGTGCAAGCCATTCAAAAACACCTTCAAAATATTTGACCATTTGCAAAAATGCACGATAGAAACCCTCCAAAACCCGACATCTACGATCCGCAATATGTGGTGCAATTGTTTGATGAAATGAGCGGCTCCTATCGGCGGATGAATTACATCACCTCGTTTGGGTTTAGTGAGCGTTGGCGCCGACAGCTTGTGCGTGCAGCTCAGTTGCGCGAAGGCGAGGTGGTAGCAGACCTCCTGACAGGTATGGGCGAATGTTGGCGTCCGATCCTGCGCAGGATCGGCGCAAACGGCAAATTGATCGCGCTGGACTTCTCAGAAGGCATGTTGCGCCATGCGCGGCCTTTGATCGCGCGCCACCCTGATCGCAGCATCCAAATTTTGAAGGAGGATCTCTTTCAGAACTCGATCCCCGACCACTCGGTAGATGTGGTGCTGTCGGGATTTGGAATGAAGACCTTTTCAGATGGACAAATGCTGGAATTTGCAAAAACGGCTGCCCGCATGTTAAGGCCCGGTGGACGCATCGGCTTAATGGATGTGTCGACACCGCCCGCAAAGTGGATGCGGTGGCCATACATGTTTTATCTCGAACGTATGATCCCATTCTTGGGGCGCATATTCCTCGGCAATCCAGAAAATTACCGCATGCTCGGCCAATACAGCAAGCAATTCGGCAATGCAGAAAAGGTTGCCAAATTGTTCAATGCCAATGGTTTTCAAGTCGAATATGTCCCTTACTTTTTTGGCTGTGCCTCAGGCATCTTGGGCATTCGAGCTGAATAAAGGGAATTGCGAACGGACATTTTGCTTATATTGTACTGCAAAGGCATCTTGATAAAATATTCATTCCGCATGGAACCCACATATTTTGCGACCCCAGAAGAATTCAGGAATTGGTTCATCGCGCACCATGCGCATGAAAAGGAATTGCTCGTCGGCTATTACAAAAAGGGCAGCAAAATCGAGAGCATCGATTGGCCACAGTCTGTGGATCAGGCACTTTGTTTTGGGTGGATCGACGGTGTGCGGCGCACAGTCGACGACAAGGCCTATTGCATTCGCTTCACCCCGCGCCGCAAAAACAGCATCTGGAGCCCCATAAACCTGAAGCGTATTGTAGAATTGGATGCGATGGGGCTGCTCACCGAAGCGGGCCGCAAGATTTGGATGGAGCGCAATCCCAAGATGATGGGGATGTATTCGTATGAACAAGAATCCCACAGTTTGTCTCCGCAATATGAAGCGCAATTTCAGGCGAATGCCGAGGCATGGGAAAATTTTAACCGCATGATTCCCAGCTACCGCAAGCCCGCCATGTGGTGGGTGATGCAAGCCAAGCAAGCATCGACCCAAGAAAAACGATTGGGCATTTTGATCGAATGCTCGGCTGCAAACCGTAGGATTCCGTCACTACGCCGCAAGCCCGAGGAATGATGGACCCGCTCTATTTTGCAACAGAAGGCGAACTTTGGGATTGGTACCGCCATCACAGCCAGGGTATCCCTGAAGTATGGATCGGTCTGCACAAAAAAGCAAGTCGTATTCCGAGCATCACCATTCGGCAGGCGATGGACATGGCGCTTTGTTTTGGCTGGTCTGAGAGCAAATGGAAAACAATTGATACACAACGCTTTTGCATCCGATTCACGCCGCGCATTCCGAACAAACCGTGGTCGCCTGCTGTGATCAAGCGTTATTTGGAATTGGAGGAATTGGGGAGCATTCAAGAAAGCGGGTATCAGGCTTGGGAGAATAGGAAAATCTAACGGCAAATGATCACAACATATTGAATTCAAAGCGAATTCAAATCTTGGAAAATAGCTTCCGCACAAGCAAATCATTCCCACTCAGCTCAAAAACATAATTCCCCCGAGCTAGCATCGCAATATCCAAACTGCCCTCATTTCCCTCAACCAAAGTTTCCAACTCCAATTTCCCACTCATCGAATACACCCGCAATATTGCCGACGATAAACCAGCATCCTCGCAATGCCAATTCAGTACCTGATTCGCTGGATCAGGAAACAAGATCATCGCATCCGCCTGCGCATCCGCAATCCCTACAGCATTGAAAGCCAATGAATCCGAGATCAAAACGTGCTGGAATAGCGAATCAATTTGCACACCGACTTTGTAGATACCCGAGGGTGCAAAAACGAGGTTTTGGGAACGTCCGCCCCATATACTCGGCAGCGTATCCCCGTTGAAATACCATTGCCAGTCATAACCACCCACTGCCGTGAGCGTCTGTCCGGTCACTGCAATCTGCGGCCTCGGCAATTGCAGAATGCGGTACACCTCATTGGCGATCAGGCGCGTCCCCGTCGTGTCGGGATGCACGCCATCTGGGAAATAGGCGCCCAAAGATGCTGTAAATCCATGAATGTCGATTTGGTCCAGGCAATGCAAGCGCGCATGCGCGCGAATCAAGGGAACAATCTGCCCGCCCAACACATTTTCATCCACCCCAAATAATCCCGAAAAAGCCGTCGGCGGCGTGCAAATCCAAAGGCGTTCGAGATTAGCCATTGTGTCCATCGACATCCAGAGCGTATCATAATCCTTGGTAAAATCTGCCGCAAGCGCGCCCCAGATGGCCGACTTGGAATCGTTGGTGCCTAAGGACAAGATCGCTTGCGTCGGCCCAAAACGCATCAGCGCCCGAAATTGCTCGGTCCGGAAATAAGGATTGCCCGCATGCCGAATCACCGCCGAGCCCGGCGCCCCAAAATTTTCGACCAGAAAGGATGCGCCCAGCGAATCCTCCAATATCGCCGGATAACTCTGCGTGATTTTGTCGGGCAGGTCCCAGCCCCAGGTGATGCTGTTTCCCACGCAGGCGATGCGCGTGCCAGCAGCGGGCGTGCAAGCCGAATCGCAATATTGAAAACAGACCCAAGGCAGGACAGTATCGCCGAGCGGGACGCGCAAAAATCGATAAGTATTGAATGCACATTCCCCAAACACGCCCTCCTCCTCGCCCCAAGTGTCGCCATTCACAAACTTGTAGGTCGCAACCGAGCCGGCAGTGAGATTTTCAGTCCATTCATAACGCCCAGCGCCCAGCGAATCCATCGGCGTCGCCGCAGGATTCCAATTGTTGAACGAACCGACGATGTGGATGCTATTCGGCGAAACGCCAGCCTGTTGGCTAAGGTCCACCCGAAAAGTCACCAAGGTAGCCTTCCCCGAAAAAAAGGTCAGCAATAGGCCCAAAAGGGCGATCCAAAGACGCGGAAGGGTTGGCATTTGGTTCAAGTTACGAAAAAATAGGTAGCAGTTAGTAGGTAGCAGGTAACAGTTGTTGTGGTGGCTATCAACTCCTGCAAATGCTAACTCAATCCAATTTGCATCGACAGCACCCAAATTTTCCTTATCTTTAAATTCAAATTGATCGCACAAGATGCTCGGCAATCTCGACAACGAAATCATTTTCAAAAAGGCGTTCACCGACATAATCGTTTTCAAGGCATTTGTGCATGACATCTTGGGAATTGACATCGAGGTAGATAAGATCGAGACGGAGAAGCAACTCTTCCCGAAGGTGGGCAATATCAATTTCAAGCTGGACATTTTTGCGGAAAGCATCGACAAACGCGTGGTCGTGGAGATTCAGCGTGCGGAGTACGATTACAACTTTGATCGGTTCCTGCATTATTTCATGATGACGATCGCAGAGCAGCAAAAATCGGCCGGCAGGTATAACATCACCCAAACCGTCTACGTCATCGTTGTGATGACCGCGCCTTACAAGTTTGACACCAAAAAAGGTGATGCCGTCCGCGACGAGGTGCTGCTGCTCAAGCTGAACCCCAAAACCCTCGCTGGCATTGAGCGCGATTTATATGGGCATCAACTCGTCTGCCTGAATCCGAACCACCCCGATCAGGATACTCCCCCGCAAATCAGAGATTGGCTCGACCTGATTTACCAATCAATCCATAGCCCCAATAGACCCGCGCTCAATGAGTCCAATCCCGGCATCGTGCGGGCAGCAGAACTCATCAACTACTACAATCTCACTCCCGAGGAACTCGAACTCGCAAAAATGGAGGCGAGCCGCAAGGTAGTGAAGGCGCTCGATGAATTGGACACCACGAAAAAAATCGCAAAAAAAATGAAGGATAATGGCGTAGACATCACGACCATTATCAATTGTACAGGACTCACGCAAGAAGACATTGCAAAGCTGTAAGTGCCTCGGCAAATCCCAAACTGCTTAATTTCCAACTGTCTACCAATTGCCTACGGCGATCCCGATACGGAATTAGCTACGCTGAACTCCGTTTCCTAACTTCTAATTTTTACCTCAATCCAATCCCAAATCCGACCGTATCCGCATTTCCTTGGGGAAATGATTGTTGATGCGGCCTTGGAGGGCTTTGATCCAACCGAGGTTGCGGCCTTGGTAGCGCACGATGCCCCAACCGATCCATCCGGGATGGTCTTGGTGCAGCTCGGTGCGCTTGAGAAAACGCAGGGCCTGCTCCAAGTCCAGTTCTGAGGTCGGGATGTCGGCGCTTTGGCGCTCGCTCATGGCGAGGTCGTGCTCGGGCACGAGTTGCTCGCGCTTGAGCTCGCCCATGTTGATCCCCACTTTGATCGGATTCAATTGGCTGGCGATCCCTGCCAATTGCTCAGCGACCGCTGCGGGAACCGCAAAGGCGGTTTCGCCCAACATATAATAGGTGTAGGTATCGGGTTCATCCATCCAAGCGCCGAGCAGTTCGCGCTGCTTGCGGGTAGCAGCTTGCAGGTCCTCGCGCTCACGCGCGGGAGGCCGCTTTTTGTTGGATTTGGCATTGCGGCCAGCATCCAAGCTGCCGCGACCGCCGTGGCTTGATTTTTCGAGACAGGCAAGGAAAAAGCCTTCGCCCTTGGTCTTGTGCGGATAAGCGTGGAAGGTGTGCCGCATGTCGGGCGAAAAACCGGCAGTCGTGCCGGGCGTGAGACCCCATTCCGCAGGAAAATCGAGCGGCACGATGTGCATGCCAGGCATTTGGTCGAGCAGCCATTGGATGATGGCCTCGTTTTCGGTGGGATTGTAGGTGCAGGTGCTGTAGATGAGGCGACCGCCGGGCGCGAGCGCACCGACGACATCCGTAAGGATTTCACGCTGACGATCAGCGCAGTCTTGCACCATTTTGGGCGACCAATGGCTGATGACCTTGGGGTCTTTGCGAAACATGCCTTCCCCCGAACAAGGCGCGTCCACCACGATGAGGTCGAATGCATTCTGAATGCTGGAAAAATCACGCGGATGGTTGTGGGTGATCACGACATTGGGATTGCCCCAACGGCTCAGGTTTTCCTCCAAAATGGCCGCCCGATTGCGCACCAATTCATTGGAAACCAAGGTACTGCCAGCGCTCATTTGCGAAGCGAGCAAGGTGCTCTTGCCGCCAGGAGCCGCGCACAAATCCAAAATGCGCAGGTCGCGCGAAAAATCTGCCGCCTGCGCGATGAGCATGGAGCTCGCTTCTTGCACATAAAAAGCACCAGCGTAGATGAGGGGATTTTTGAAGAATGAAGGCCGCTCATCGAGGTAAACGCCATCACGTGCCCATGGAATCGGGCTCGTGCCCTCAAAAACAGCGCCCGGCTTTTGCGTGTTCACGCGCAACGAAGTCGGCGGCGCATCATTGAGCGCCGCGACAAAGGCCTCATAGTCAGCACCCAGCTGCTGACGCATTCGCTCGACAAAGGGATTGGGAAGTGGTAAGGACATGGGCGAAGATAGGCAATTTTGGCGGAGACGCGGGTACATGAGGCGCGGGCCCTAGGTAAAAGTCAGCCCACGGTACTTGGCAAAAACGCGCTCAAAAGATTCTACATGCAAAATGTAGCAGCTCCCCCAAGCCCAAGGCACACCGACCACCGACCCAAACGAAAAAAGTACAGGACAATCGGCATAAGATTCGATATAGCCGTTGTGATTTTCTGCCAAAAAGGAAAAAATTCATAACAATTCTAGACGACCAAAAGGCGATATTGCATGTAATTTCTCCGATTATCATGTAAGATTTGCATCCCAAAAACGCCGATGCCGAGAGGTAAGGTCAATTTCTGAAAGCTATATGCACATTACCCAAAACCACCTAACGTTTGTGAGCCGCTTTGGCCGTGTTAATGAGTTCTTCAATTCTGCTAGGGTTTTGTTAAACAAAATAAAATCCGAGGCGTAAAGAACTAACAAATCGGATGCTAAGCCGGTTTTATTCTGCTACTTAGATCAATTTCAACTACACGTTTATGAAAAGCTACGCCAAGATCCTACTTGCACTGTTGCTCCTTTTGGTCGCACAGCAAGTTTCTGCCGATCCCGTACGTCACCACGGTGGTGATGACCGGACCTCGATCGGCTTGCGTATAGGATGGGTCGGCGGCCCCAATGGCCTGACTGTCCGCCGGTCCCTTGGCAATGGTTGCGCCTTTGAATTTGTCGCCGGCTACAGCCCCAAGTATGCGCGCCGCACCGAGCTGCCCGCTTACAAAAAAGGGAATTCATTTGTCGGTGCGAGCTTCGCTCCCTACTTCTTGGTCGCTGAGGGCGATTTGGGTGTGGCGCTGACTGCCGACATCGGCGCGCGGCTCAACTATCACCACTACCGCCCCATCGGCATCGACGACGGCGTGGCCAAGATCACTCCAGAGGTGATCGGCGGATTTGGAATGCAGGTCGAATTTTCAGAAAAAGTTGAAGTCTTTGGCGACGTTCACTTGAAATACTACAATGAGCCTCACGGCGACTATGTCGCAGGCATCGAGAGCGGATTCGGAATTCGGTTCGCGATCAACTAAGAATTTTTTTTCCACCACCCAGCTGTTTGACCGGGCCTCCGTCACCACGACGGGGGCCTTGGTTGTTTTGGGGGTTGTGGCGGATGAATTATGGATTTGATCTCATAGGTACGACATGCATCGCGTACCTACGAGATCAAATCCCATTCAACAGCCTCTAAACGGCACCAATAGCCTATTATTGGCAATGAAATCCAGAACTCATTTACCTATTGTTTGAAAGCAGTGCGTGTCCCAGCAAACCCGATGGCCTTGTTTTGGCCTCCGTTTTGGGATTCGACATGCAAGAAATGGGGCTGACTTACGGTGAAATCTAGCATTCAAAATGGATCACTGCACCGAATCGATCAAGCAGCTAACTCAATCGTCAATGTCAAAAATACTGCCGCCATGGCCTGTGCTGTCGCTGTTGACCAATTGCTCTTTGGAGGGGCAATTGAATTCGACATAACCCTCGGGAGCGATGAAGGGATCGGCCGGCAAGTCAATGGCCTTGTCGGCGTAGACATATTTCATGTAGATGGCCCAAATCGGGAGGGCCATGTTGGCGCCTTGGCCGTAGGCGGTGCGGCTAAAGCGGAGACGGCGATCGTCGCAGCCTACCCAAGCGCCCGAGACGAGGTTGGGAGTCGCTCCGATAAACCAACCATCGCTATTGTCTTGGGTGGTGCCGGTCTTGCCTGCGATCTGATTGCTGAAGTGATAGGTGCCCCGCAAACGGCTTGCCGTGCCGCCGGAGTGGTCGATCACCGCCTGCATCATCCTGATGACGGTAAATGCGGTGTTGGGGCTCACGGCCTCGCGCGACTCAGGCGCATGCTCATAGAGCACGTTGCCATTTTTGTCTTCGATGCGCTTGATCAGATAGGGCTTGGTATAGGTGCCATAATTGGTGAGGGCGCTGTAGGCGCCGACCATCTCATACACGCTCACGTCACTCGTGCCGAGCGCGAGTGCATACACGCAATCGAGCGGGCTGTCGATGCCTAAGCGCTTCGCGATGCGGCAGACGGCGTCGGGGCCCACTTTTTTCATGGCTGAAGCCGTGGCTTTGTTGATGGACCTCGCCAAGCCTTCATAATAGGTGATCAAACCCATGTCGCCTCCGCCAGAGTTCTGCGGCCGCCACTGCTGCCCATTGGGCAGGTCGATGGCGATCGGCGCATCGAGCACCTTGTCGCAAGGACCACCCAATCCGCTCTCGATGAGGGCGGTGTAGACAAATGGCTTGAAGGTCGAGCCGACTTGGCGCTTGCCCTGCCGCACGTGGTCATATTTGAAGGCGTCGTAACCGATGCCGCCCACCCAAGCCTTGATTTCGCCTGATTTGGGGTCCATGCTCATGAAACCCGTCTGCAAAAACTGAATCGAATATTTGATGGAGTCGATGGGCGACATCACCGTGTCGACCATGCCTTTGTCCCAGGTAAAGAGCCGCATCGAGACCTTCTCCTTGAAGGATTCCTTGATTTCGGAGTCGCTCATCCCTGCGGCTTCTGAGGATTTCCAGCGCCAAGAGCGCTTCATCTCTGTCGGCACGATTGTCGGATTTTCCTCAAAAGGATCCTTGCCGCGCTTGGTTTCCTTGTCAAATGTCACTTGCAGCTGACTCAGGTGTTCTGTCACCGCGCGCTCAGCATACTTCTGCATGCGTGAGTCCAAGGTCGTATAGACCTTGAGGCCATCGCGGTAGAGGTCCACCTTTTGGTTGGTGCCATCCTTCCACGCATTCAGCTCGTCCTTGACCTGATCTTTGAAATAACCAGCCATCGCCGTGCTCGTGCCGCCGGGCCTGAACTTGAGTTCCAGGTCTTTGCCACTCGCCTTTTTGGCCTCATTCTCAGTGATAAAATCATATTTGAGCATCTGATCGATCACCGTGTTGCGGCGGCCGATGGCGCGGTCTGCAAATCTGCGTGGATTGTAATAGCCGGGCCCCTTGAGCAAACCGATCAGCAAGGCTGCCTCGTGCAATTCCAAATCGCGGGCAGATTTAGAAAACAGCGTCTGCGCACCGTTTTCGATGCCAAATGTATTGCCGTAGAAACTTGTGGTATTCAGGTAAGCGGCAATGATTTCGTCTTTGGTAAACCGCGATTCCAAAACGACGGCGACGATAGCCTCCTTGACCTTTCTGCTCACAGAGTTCTCACGGCCCACCTTGTCATAGAGGTTACGTGCCAATTGCTGACTGATGGAGCTGCCCCCTCTGAGCCTGAAATGAAGGAGCAAATCTTTGGTGATGGTAAATGGTGTGCGGGGATCAATGCCAGAGTGGTCATAGAAACGCACATCTTCGGTGGCAAGCAGGGCGTCTTTGACCCAGTGCGACATGCTGTCGATCGACATGTAGTCCCGATCTTGGCCATCGTGCATACTCCCCATCTTTTGGCCATCTGCCGAATAAATCTGTGTGGAGAGGTCTAGTTGTGGGTTTTCGATGTCATTCATCGGAGGCAAATCGTTGACTACGATCAGCACACCTATGAGCATCGACAAGACCACAAATCCGATGGTGCCCAAAATACCCCAACGGATATACTTGGACCACTTGGACCGCGGTTGTGCTTTTTTGCTTTCAGAAGCCATGAGAGAATACAAAAGGTTTGCGAATCAACGAATAATAATGGTCAATGGAAATGAGAGCTATCCACAGCGGAGCATACGAAACCCTGCCGGAATTGTTCCCCAGAATGGACGTTTGCCGTAAATCCTGTAGTATTGATGCGCCCACGGCAAAAAAGCTTGCTTCATTGCCTAGAATTCAAGAAATTTCCAGCGTATCCTAAATGCAACAAAGGTGAATGTAGATCGGGTCAATTATCTCAACAACGGGCTCATGCTGGTTTCGCTCGTGGCCGCCTTCATTCTCCCGTTTGAGGTCTTCCTATTTTCCTACGCGATTTTGGGGCCGCTGCATTACCTCACCGAGATTTCTTGGCTGCATGATCGGCAGTATTTCGCACCCCGCAAACTCGATTGGGTGCCGCTCGCTGTACTGGGCCTGCTGATTTTGCTGGGTGCCAAGACCATCATGGGCGACACGATCTATGGCTGGTTGGAGAATGCCGGACTCAAAAACATGGTGCGTTTCCTCGGGTCTTATGGCTATGACATCACATTTGTCGCCTTTGGCTTGGCACTCATCTTCGTCGTGTTCAAGGACTGGACCTACCGATCTGCGGCGATCATCATCTTGCTGCTCTGTGCCTACATATTTCACGTACCCGACCCTAGCATTCCCGACTCCACCATCTCCAAAATCTCTTATGAAACCTATCAACGCAAGGTGGTGCAGCCTTATGAGAACAAGTGGAATGATCCAGTCTTCAAGCTTTTTGGCGTCTATGTCCCCACACTGATCCACGTCTATATTTTCACAGGATTGTTCATGCTGTTTGGTGCACTCAAGGGCCGCAGCCGATCGGGCTATGTCTCGTTTGGTTTTTTCATCCTCTGCGCCATCGCCTGCTTTGTGGTGCTTCCTGGCAATTCGGGCATTCTCGCCGGCACATGGGCTCGCACCAACTATGCTGAGACTTTCTCGCAGCTCAGCATACACCTCCTGGAAGATTTTGGTGGCAAAAAATACGACGACCTCCTGGTCAAGAGTGCCTTTGGCGGCGATGCTGGCAAAGCCACGGTCAATGAGCTCATTTTCAGCAACCCGCTGAGCATCATGTTTGCACGCTTCATCGCATTTGCCTACACCTACCACTACCTCAACTGGTTCAGCAAAACCTCTGTGATCAAGTGGCACAGGGTTCCCAAAGTGCGCTTTGCTATCGTGATCGCAGCTTGGGTCGCATCGATCTTTTTGTACCTCTATGACTATGAAGTGGGTTTCAGGTGGCTGTTTTTGCTCAGCTTCCTGCACGTGATGCTGGAGTTTCCGCTCAATCACCAAAGCTTCATCGGCATCGGCAAGGAACTGGGCGCGATCTTTTCTGGCAAAAAGCCAGTGCCCGCCAAGGTGAAACAAGTGCAGTGAGCATTGATTACCGCTACTATTTCGACTTTCGCTCCGCCACCGTCGGCATCAACTCGACTGGCCTGCATGCCTTGCGCAATGATCTGATCAAGCACTCGGTCGCTTGGGATCAAATAGCTTTCCTGCGCATCAGACGCGGCATGGACTACAACAATTGGCTCGTAATGCTCATTTTCGGTGGCGCCATGGCTGCCTTCGGGCTATGGCTCATGGCATCCACGATCGAGCACATTCCCAAAGATGAAGATTGGCTTGCCAGCTATTTGCGGTTCAATTTCTATTCCATCACACTGATAGGCTTGGGAGTATTGGTCTTCGTTTTGGGCCTGCGACGCACGATGGTCATGGAAATCAAGACCAAAGAAGGCAGCTCGCGCCGCTACTCGCTGCGTGAGATTGCCAAAAAAGACAAAATGCGTGGTTTGGAATTTTTCGTCCAGAAACACCTCCCCATCGGAGTGAATTTCGAGCGTCAGATCAGCGAAAAAGCCTGATTTTCGGCAATACCAGCTCACTACTTCCGTCCTTTGGATCGCTGCATAGCCTTGCCATTAGCATTGGAAATGCGCCCGTCGGGGACAACAGCTTTGGGCGGCTGCGGATAGGAAATCGGAATCTGCACATGCAACTCAGAAGCGATTACAACTTTGCGGCAAGCAAGCGGTTCCAAGGTGAGCAAAGTCGGGAAAATAGGAACGGGCGGCTCAGGTATCACCACCTGCACCTCCACCTCGGCCACTCCTGCCAAGAGCATCCCCAATTGTTGTGCAGCAGCCTTGGAGAGGTCTACCACTCGCCCCTTGCCAAAGGGCCCCCGGTCATTGACCCGCACGATCACAGACGAACCATGCGCAGGCCAGGAAACCAATAAATGTGTCCCAAAAGGATACGTGCGGTGCGCACAGGTGAGGCTATCGGGGCTGTAAGGCTCACCACTAGACGTGTGGCGACCCTTGAACTTATCCGCATAATAGGAAGCCTTGCCCTTCTCTACCTGCCCAAAAGCACGCAAAGAAAGCATCCAAAAGATGCAAAAAACAAAGCCAGCGGTCACTCTCATATCCGATTCCGTAACGGACAAAGAATCAAGTTACGCAAAAAAGAGATGCGACCACCCACTTTTCCTCAAATTGATGGGCGAGCAAGGCGTGGGCTGCTTGGTGCGACCGAGGTGCACCAAGCTTTTTGTATCCCATGAAAACAAGTAGATGAGCGCTTTTCAGCCCTTCATCTTGATCATCTGACTCTGCAAATCCAGCACGATGCTGGCCAGTTTCGAGATGCTCATTTCTGGGTCGGGGAATGCGCTGCTGATGAAACAACGGGCTTTCCAGACCTCGACGACATCGGCAATGTTCACGCTGTAGGCCGGATAGGCGGGATTGTCGCTGTGCAGGCTCAGCATCTTACCCTCGTCGAGTTTGTTGTACACCCTTTTATAGACGACGCCCTCGCTTGCGGTCACAAGTATATAACAGTGTCCGTCTTTGAGCGTCTCCCAATTTTCGATGTATTCGCCGACGACGATGGTGCCTGGCAAAAGCGGCAGCATGGAGTCGCCTGTGATCTCAAACGCACGGTAGGTACCTTGGGGCAGGTTGGGCAATTGGAAACGGGGCAGATCCTCGATAAATTCAGGATCGGCGAAGCCGTTGAGGTAGCCGGCGGCAGCTTTTTGCCGCACAAGCTCGATATTTTCGCGGTCGTGGGCATCGACGGTGATCGACAATACACGCAAGCGCTTGCCGCTCAAGTCAGGTTTTTCATTTTCATTGCCACGGATATGGCTCGCAGCCGACTCAGCCAAGTCTACACCGATCAATTGATCCATAGAAATGCCAAAATAATCGGCCATCACCTGCATCGTCTTGATCTTAGGCTCGGCGCGGCCCTCTTCATAAGCACCGATCACAGAACGCGTCACGCCAATTTCATTGGCAAATGCATCTTGGGTAAGCCCCTTCTGCTTGCGTAAATAGCGGATATTGGAATTAATTAGACTCATAGACTAAATTTTTTTGCAAAAAATTTTGATTTTAACCAAAACGTTGAGCATATTTGCTCCGTGGATTTAGCGTAAAGCTAAGAACATTGACAGGTTGATGCAAATTTTTTTTGAATCTCCTGGCACCAAGGTCGGTATGATGCAGCAGAATAGGAGACTGTGAGCGATCGCCGGCCACCTGAGAAAGCAGCCGTCGTCTGCGATGGGTCCAAACTTGCAGGGCTCAACACAGACGATGCGAGGGGTGACGTTTCGTGTCTGGCAAGCCAGCGGCGAACCGCAAGGATGTTCTTTGAGATATTGCAGCATTGGACCCGACAAGTCTAAAAAGCTCATTTAAAAGCTACTAGCAGGCACGCTAAGCTTAAGAAAGAGTCTTTTAAGACCGACAGGAATCAGGCAAAGGCTACAGCTGCAACGATCGTGTACGCATCCATCCCCCTCCATCGATCTACTAGCATAGCTTTTATGGAGGACTCGGAATGCACGCAAAACCGCTCGAAAAAAAGCGCTGGGCATTGCGTCCAGCAGCGAAAATTTTCCCGCACGCTGCGCGCTCAGCCTCACGACAACTCGTTCGGCGATGCCATTCTTATTTGCGAATCCAAAAAACTAGGAAAATACGCATCTCGCGCAAAGCCTCGTCATCTGGAGCCGCCGATCAGTAGGTGCCAGCGTGCAAGTCATTACTACTATATATAGCATGACCCACGTGCACCGACTCACACGAGCCCAAATTCAACGCTGCAAAACTCAAATACCGTCTCAGCGACTACGCTCCGACGAGCCATTCACGGCGCGCGAAAAATAGAGAAACGCTCTTCGGCTCAAGGCCACCGCACTTGAACAACAGCAAGTGCGCAATGGCCTCAGCGAAAACTTGCGGCAGAAGCATGCAGCAACCCCGCTGTGCGATACATCGCGCCGCCAGGGCTTGCCATGCATCTGCCCGAGGAGATCAAAAAAGAGGCTCCCTTTTCGGTAAGCCCACACACCTGCATGAACAGCGTGGCCACAGCCCGCAGCTCATGCAGCAGGAATCGTAATGTCTGTCGCACACGTGGAACTGTGCGGCACAAGAAGCTGTAATGCAGCAGTTTGGTACGGAATTAATGTCAATAGCGGCCAGCCGCCATGCCCCTTGGAATAGGTCATGGAGAGGAGCCGCAAGGAGGAATCATGTTTCTGAACGACAAACGTGCAGTGGTGCACATGGATCTCGACACCTTTTTCGTGAGCGTAGAGCGCTTGCGTGACAGTCGCTTGCAAAGCCGACCGCTCATCATCGGCGGCCTGGGCGGGCGGGGCGTCGTGTCCAGTTGCAGCTACGAGACCCGCACCTTTGGCGTGCGCAGCGGCATGCCGATGAAGATGGCCCGCAGGCTCTGCCCTGCCGCCACCGTCATCTCGGGCGATTTTGAGCTTTACAGCAAGTACTCAGACGATGTCACTGAGGTTGTCAAAGCACATTCGCCCGTCTATGAAAAAGCATCTATCGATGAATTTTATGTCGATATGACGGGCATGGAGCGGTTTTTTGGCGCCTACAAGTGGGCGGCAGACCTGCGCCATCGCATCGCCCGGGAGACGGGACTGCCCATGTCGATGGGCCTAGCTGTGAACAAGACCGTGGCCAAGGTTGCCACGGGCGAGATCAAGCCCAATGGCCAAATGGAAGTCTCCAGAGGAATGGAGCAGCCGTTTCTAGACCCACTGTCGGTGAGCAAGATACCGATGGTCGGCGAAAAGACGACGCAGTTCTTGAGCAATCTCGGTGTGCGGCAGGTGCGCACTTTGCGGGAGATCCCGCAAGAATTCCTGCAACGCATCATGGGCAAACCTGGCGTCACGCTATGGCAGCGTGCACATGGCATAGACGACACGCCGGTCGAGCCTTACAGTGAGCGCAAAAGCATTTCCTCAGAGCAGACATTTGCCGAAGACACCATCGACATCGTGGGCCTGCGCGCCACGCTGGCACGGATGACTGAAAAACTTGCTTTCTCCCTGAGAGAGAGCGAGAAACTGACTGCTTGCATCACCGTGAAGATTCGCTATGCCGACTTCAACACGCTCACCAAGCAGGCGCGCATCCCCTACACAGCGAGCGACCACGAACTGGGCCACAAAGCCCAGGAACTCTTTGAGCAACTTTATGATCGCCGTCAGCGACTGAGATTGATCGGTTTGCGATTTTCTCATTTGATCTCTGGCGGATATCAGATAAATTTGTTCGAGGATACACAGAAGCAATTGCGGCTGTACGAAGCGATCGACAAGATCAAGTTTCGTTTCGGCGCGGATGCGGTCATGAGAGCCAGTGCCTTTGGCGAGATTGGCCGTGGGCGTGCACAGCGGGAAAGTGCTGGGAATGAAGGGTCAACCAAAAGCCATTCATCCACCTACACCCCACCCCAAGTGCGCGCATCGCGACGAGAGTTGCCTGAAAGGGTGCCGCACGGCGACCTTTGGCAACCCACGCAAGACGGCTTCTAGCAACGTGGTAATTGCGTGTGTCCCATCTCCTCCTTCCCTGATGGTTTGGACCTTTTAATTTTTATGCAATGGTACAACTGAGAGATGAAGTACCGGGAGGAGTGTATTTTTTTGTGAGTCTGGAAGCAAAAGGTAAAGCCCCGGTTTTTAGAGATGCCTTTTTCAAGACCAAGGTCGAGCGCCGATGGACGGCGCACATGGCCTCATATCCGCACACGTCTGCCAATGAATTTGTCGTGAATGACAATGCCGTTCACGGACTTATCGTCATGACGCCCGAGGTGAAAAACCCCGAACAACAGCTCGAGGAAATGCTCGGCCGATTTCAACAAATCGTCCTCGAGGACTGGCACGCCGACGGCACACTCTGGAACCCCGTTCCAAAAGTGCGCCGCATCACCAAAAACGACGAGCTCAACAGCTTGCGCGACTTTATCGTCCAGAAAATGCTCGGCGGCAAAGAGCTATCGCGACTTGAGGAACTCGACGACGAGGAAGAAGACGATCATTATGGTCCCTACGACAACTGATGCAGTGTGAGTGCGAGTGTGAGAGCGGAGAACGTGCAAGTCCTGAAAGTAAGCGAGGGCTTATGTGTGCGTAGCGTTTGCGAGGAGTGAATGATGAAACAGTGCGAATAGCACCCGTTTCGTCAGGATGCATCCTGCGCAATATGCGCTCCCTGAACCTGTCTGTAGCCCGAGGCCTGTCGATGACGGCCGAAAGCGCAGAAGCAGCCGCATCAAAATCAAGGGAAAGCAGCGGCGTCCCATGAAGCAAGGTCAATCAACTAGACCGAGTGCGGGTGCCCGTGCTGCATAGCAGCGCGGCACCTGAGCTCATTCTAAAAACCCAGCCAAAGCGCAGATGCGAGCAGGCAGATGGGTGGGCGGATGCGGGAGTGCGGATGCGGGCAGGCGGATGCGGGCAGGCGGATGCGGGAGTGCGGATGCGTGTAGGCCGGTGCACGTGAGTACGGATGCGCGTGAGCTGAGGCGTGAGCGCAGAAGTGCGAGCGCATGAGCCGAAGCAAGTGCGAAAAACGCAAACTGAATAAACGCAAGATAGAATAGCCACAAAAGTGGGCCTAATATTCTCATGCCAAGAAAATCCACTCAAAGCGACAATAAGCAGCCGACGCCAGAGGCGTCAGTTCGATAACCCAGTGGCCAGAGGCCACGGGCTCTAAACTACCCTGATTATCCGCATTAACCAATCATTCTCAATTAATAATTTCTAATTCCTAATTTCTAATTCCCAATTAATAATTGCATTACAACACCCACACCTGCTTCAGCTTGCGTTACGGCGTCTTCACCGTCGACAAGCTCATCGCCGAGGCCCTTGACAAGGGCCACGCCACCCTTGCTGTCACCGACATCAACAACACGTCGGCCGCGCTCGACTTCGTCATGAAGGCGCGCACGCAAGGCATCAAGCCCATCGTCGGCATCGAATTTCGCACCGACAACAAGCTCAATTACATCGGATTGGCCCGCAACGCAGCTGGATTTTTCCAGCTCAACACCTTCCTCTCCGAACACCTGCATCGGGCAGCGCTCACGCAACCCGGCCAAACGGGTACCAGCAATGACAAGCGCAAGCAAGCCATGCAGGCACAACACAGCGGCCCCGCAATCCGCCAAGAAGAACTCATCCCCGAAGGCCCAGGATCAGTATTGCCCAGCAACCTCCGCGAACTCAAATTTCCCGAGCGCGCACCACAATTGCCCGATACATTTTTTATTTACGAATTTGAAAATTGTCCAGCGCCAGCGGAATTGTTGGAAAACGAATTCGTGGGCATCAAGCCCGCGCAACTCAATAAATTATTCACCTCACCCTACCGGCAATTTCCCCATAAATTGCTGTGTCATCTGCCCGTCACATTTCCCAACCGCGTCGGCTACAATACCCACCGGCTGCTCAGGGCCATTGATCGCAATATCCTGCTGAGCAAACAAGACCCCGACGACCTCGCCGCCGCCGATGAGACCATGTACAGCATGGCCGATTTCTTGCGGCTTTACAAAGACCACGCATACATGGTCACCAACACCATGCGCCTCATGGAGCAGTGCACATTTGAAATGACCTTTGACAAGCCCAAAAACAAATTGCACTTCACCAGCACCAAGCAAGACGACCGCATGCTGCTGGAAAAACTCGCTTACGACGGCCTGCAATACCGCTACGGCCACGAAAATGTCCTCGCCCGCAAACGCCTTGAAAACGAACTCGACGTGATCGATCGCCTCGGATTCAGCGCCTACTTTCTCATCACTTGGGACTTCATTCGCTACGCACAAGCACGCGGATTTTTCCATATCGGTCGGGGCTCGGGCGCGAATAGTATTGCGGCCTATTGTATGGGAATTACCGACGTAGATCCCATAGATTTGGACCTCTATTTCGAGCGATTTTTGAATCCGCACAGGACATCGCCGCCCGATTTTGACATCGATTTCAGTTGGACGGACCGCGACGAAGTCATCGATTATGTCTTCAAACGCTACGGCCACGCACATACATCCCTCATGGCCACCTACAATACCTTCAAGGGCCGCTCGATATTGCGCGAACTGGGGAAAGTATTTGGCTTGCCCAAAGAGGAAATCGACAACCTCGTCGCCAATCGCCGCAATCCCAGCCTCGATGACCGCATCGTGCAACTCATCTACCGCTATGGCCGCGAGCTCGAGGGCCTCCCCAATCACCTCGGTATCCACCCCGGCGGCATCCTCATCACCGAGGAACCGATCCATACGTTTAGCGCGACGAGCGTGCCGCCCAAGGGTTTTCCCATCGTGCAATTCGATATGTTTGTGGCCGAAGAAGCAGGCCTTTACAAATATGACGTCCTCAGTCAGCGGGGTCTTGGCCACATCAAAACCTCCTACGAAGTCGTGCGCAAAAATTGTGGCGTCAGCGAGGATGTACACGATGTAAAGCGCTTCAAAAACGACCCCAAAATCGCAGAATTGCTGCGCACAGGCCGCACGATCGGCTGCTTCTACGTCGAGTCACCCGCCATGCGGCAACTGCTGCGCAAACTGCGTTGCGACGACTATATTACGCTCGTCGCCGCAAGCTCCGTCATTCGCCCCGGCGTCGCCAAAAGCGGCATGATGCGGCAATATATCGAGCGGCATTTGATGACGACAAGGGGGTTGACGCGCCGCAAAACTGGGGGAACTGGTGATATTGTTGTTGATGATGATGGTTGTAGGGACGCGATGCATCGCGTCCCTACAACCATCAATGCCGCCAACGGCGACATCCCCAACAACAACGGAAAATACAACCCAAATGCCGCCAACGGCGTCATCACCAGTAGAGACGCGATTAATCGCGTCTCTACAACGAACAATGGCGCCAACGGCGTCATCACCAAAAACACCCCCAACACCGAATGGTACCTCCACCCCAGCATGGCCGATTACCTCGGCGAAACTTACGGCGTGATGGTCTACCAAGAGGACGTAATCAAGGTCGCGCACTATTTTGGCGGCGTCGACCTGGGCGAGGCCGACATCCTGCGGCGGGCGATGAGCGGCAAATACCGATCCGCCGATCAATTCAATTTATTGCGCGAAAAGTTCTTTGGCAATTGTCGGGGCAAGGGCATCGCCGACCACCTCACAGGCGAGGTTTGGCGGCAAATGGAGAGCTTTTCGGGTTACTCCTTTTGCAAAGCGCACAGCGCGAGTTATGCCGTCGAGAGCTACCAAAGCCTCTTTTTCAAGGCCTATTATCCGCTGGAGTTTATGGTCGGCGTCATCAACAATTTCGGCGGATTTTATCGCACGGAAGTGTACCTGCACGAGGCGCGCATGGCGGGCGCAAACGTGCTCGCGCCATGCGTGAACCATTCCACCTTCATGACCCACCTCCAAGGCAAGGATTTGTGGATGGGATTCGTGCACATGAGCGGATTGGAGCGGCAAATCGCAGAAATATTGTGCGCCGAGCGGGCGGAAAATGGACCCTTTCGCAGCATGGACGACTGCCTGCGCCGCGTGCCCTTGGGCCTGGAGCAAGTGACCTTGCTCATCCGCATCGGGGCATTCAGATTCACCCACAAAAGCAAGAAAACCTTGCTCTGGGAGGCGAATTTGTTCTTTTCTAAAGCGCCAGAGCGCAAACAAAGCACCTCGCTCTTCGTCATCGAAACCAAAGAATGGACCCTCCCCAACCTGCCCGACGACGCAGTTGAGGACACCTACGACCAAATCGAAATATTAGGTTATCCGCTCTGCTCGCCCTTTGAGCTCCTCAGCGAAAAAATGCTCCCCAACGAAGTCTATGCAGCCGACCTCGAAGGCCGCAACGGCACGAAAATCAAGCACGGCGACCGCGTG
Source organism: Bacteroidota bacterium (assembly GCA_031424495.1). GTDB lineage: Bacteria > Bacteroidota > Bacteroidia > J057 > JADKCL01 > JADKCL01. Next base: position 23,283 of record JANPHP010000466.1, read on the forward strand.
ACAATCAGCGGTTATCTCATCAGTACCAAGCAAGTACGCACAAGCAAAGGCGACATGATGGGATTCGTCGACTTCATCGACGCGCGCGGCGATTGTTTCGACGCCACAATGTTTCCCGATACCTTCATGAAATACCCCATCCTAGGCATCGGCGTCTACCGCATGACGGGCAGGGTAAGCGACGACTTCGGCGTGGCGACGCTGGAAGTGCAGGAAATCAGGAGGATGGGGTATTTGGGGGATCCGAGGAGGGATTGAGCCTGCGGCGCCCCGCCGCAGGGCTATCGAGGGGACGCCTCTGGCGTCGGAGGCTTTTCCTCATGCGAATGTGGATTACTCCGACGATCAAAGTCATGTCAATGATGGAGATTTGGGAATTACTTTTTGACTTTGATAAATATGAGTGATCAGATTTGGTATTTGGGTGGGTGGAATGAACATGAAGGATTCCTTAACGGGCTATATGATGCTGGGAAGCTCAGTGTTGATGGCTCAATTCTTGGTCCAATGAATCGGATCAACATTTTTGTTGGTGCCAACAATAGCGGAAAGAGCAAGTTGATGAGGAAAATAACGAAAGAAGGCAGAGTTAAATTTACGAATAAAGAAGAGAGAATTCACCTTGCCTTAGAAGTACTTCACCAACTGGCTGACAATTGCCTACTTCCGGAAGGCATTCTTCAAATCCCTGAATTTTCTCACCCCACACTTAAAATTAAGCTATCAAATACTGAGCTACTAGATACAATAACGAAATTCTACCACGAAAACATCAAGATATCAAAAGAATTGATAGAGAACTCTGCACGCAGATTGACTTCTGAAATTCATAATTATCTGCAATCAAGGAGTCATGCATCTCATAATAAATCTGTCGTCGCCAACGAGAAAATAGAGATAGATTATCATAACACCAAAGCAAAAATAAATCAACTTACAAACTCGATAAAACCTGCCCTTCTATTAAACGAAGCAGAATACGAATCATTGCGAGAGAAACCTATCCACTATTTCCAAAGTAATGAGCATAAAACCGCAACATTTCTCCCTAAATTTACCAACCCCGAAATTCTAATTCAAGCAACGAAACAACTCCCTATTCTTGCTGAAATTAAAAAGGAAACACTATTAGGAAAATTTGTATATATCCCAATCCTACGAAGTTCTCACCGCCTTTGGGATCATCAAGACAAAAACCCTGATCCGAAACTATTGGGAGCAACTACAAAGAAGAATTACGAAGAGGAGCTTCCTAAAAATGTAGTCGTGTTCACTGGACAGGAGCTATTTTCCGAAATTGTAAAAGCGAGAAATGGAGACCATGATCAAAGAAAACGTTTCGAAGACTTCGAAAAATTCATAGGGCTACAGTTTTTTAGAGGGCAAAAGGTCGATATCGTAGCCAAAATTGGAGACTTAAGCGACATTGAAAAAATGAGTGCGACGATACTCCAACAGTCAATACATGTCAAAATCGGAGACAAACGGGATCGCCCCATTCATGAATTGGGTGATGGCATACAAGCCCTCATCATTCTTACCTTTCCAATATTCATGGCAGAGCCTGATACCATGATCTTCATCGAGGAGCCAGAGTTAAATCTCCATCCAGGCATGCAACGTATCTTTCTCGATGTAATAACCAACCATGAAGAAATCCTGAAAAAGAATCTCACTTTCTTTATGACCACACACTCCAATCACTTCTTGGACTTAACACTGACTGAAAACGCACCCGTTTCAATCTTTTCCTTGAGAGAGAATGAAGGCAAGCGTCCATTTG
>JANPHP010000467.1:0-5768 GCA_031424495.1 Bacteroidota bacterium
GCAAGGCGTGCGCATCGCCATCAATCCCGATGCACACGCTGCATCGGCTTTGTATGACTATGAAAACGGCCTCGCGGTTGCGCGCAAGGGCCTGCTTACCCCCGCGTTGACTTTCAACGCGATGAATTTGGATGCAATCGAGCATTTCTTGATGGCGCGACGTGTCGAACGCACACGCTAATGCCTATTTTTGGGGAATGCGAAAATACTTTTGCTACATCATCGTTGTTTTGAGCTGCCTTAGTTGCGGACCTCGCGCCCTTGAGCGGCCGGGGATCACTATCGTTTGGGGCATGCGAATCAATGAATTCAGCGATTTCCAGCAGCTAGCCAGCAATTTGGCCTACCTGCAGGCAGACAACGATCGGCAATTGTTGATCGAGTTGCCGCTCCGGGCCGATAGCACCGGCCTTCCTATCATCCCAATGGAAATCCCACAAGCATCAATTGCATTGTTGGACGGATGGCATGGAGAACTGAGCATCGCTTTCTGCAATACACATGAATCAGAATTGTTTCCGATCGGCAAACCTGCCGATGTGGTTGCTTGGTTTGCTGCTCTGCAGAAAAGGATTGCACATCAATTGGAGCTTTTCAATTCTGTGCCCATCAAGCGGGTGATCATTGGGGGCAATTTGCTGCAAGTACATGATGCTGATGCTGAATGGCTTGCCCTTCTGCAAACCTTGCGGCAGCAGCATCCGAAAACACTTTTTTCTATCGGCGGTAACCCTGAATTCTTTGAAAATAGCGAACTATTGAAGCTATCCGATGAACTTGTGATCGACTACCCGCCGATGGCTGGCGATGAGCTCAAGCCGATGAGCAGGGCGGTAAATCAGGGCATAGCCGACCTCGTTTCCAATTTGCATCAGCCCATATTTATCTACCGCGCCAACATTCTCGGAGAGGATCAGCTCATCCAATTGAAAAATAGGCTTCGGTTCTGGCCGGATGGACTCTCAATCAATGGCCTCTGTGCCAATACATTGTATCCTACAATTCCCGCAGAGGACGACCACACCTATTATGGCCTGAAAGACAATCTCGAGGTACTCGATTACCTAAAAATTTATCGCCAGACCGGTGCAGAGTGATTTTTCTCCAGGTACACCTTTTTGAAGAATATCCTTAGATTTGCAACTCAATTACCGAAATCCAGAAAATGAAAAAAATCAGCACTATTTTTTGGGCACTTGTGCTTATCAGCAGCACAGCATTTGCCCAAACCAATTTCCAAGGCACAATGAAATATGATTTCAACTTCATGGGTGAAGGCATCGAAGCCTACCAAGCCATGCTTCCTACCGGGATGGAGTTGAAAGTCTTGAAAACCGACGTGCTCATGGAGATCCAAGGCGGCATGGCAGCCATGGCCATGGGCCGCACCCTCTCCAAAACGAAGACGGGCGTGACTTATATGATCAAGGACAGCGAAGAAACGATCTACGTGATGGACCCCAAAGCCGCCAAGGACGAAGAGCCTGCAGCCGATCCAGTGGTGACCAAGGAAGACGAAGTGATCACGATAGCTGGTTATGAGTGCCAAAAATACAAAATCGTTGGCCAGACACCTCAAGGTGAAAACACCTCTTATGTCTGGGTTACCGACAAATTCAGCATTCCAAAAAGCTCCGCTTCGGGCTCAGGATCAGGCATGTCTGGCATGCTCGACATCAAAGGCGTCAAAGGCACACCACTCAAAGTCATGACAACCCAAATGGGCATGACGGTGACCGTGACCACCAAAGAAGTGAGCATGACCGCTCCTGACAAAAAGCTCTTCAAGCTGCCCAAAGGCTATGCAAAAGAGCCTTTTGACATGGCGAAGATGACTGGCGGCATGTAATGGCAGGCTATTTGCTGCCTTATTCTTAGAAATACCTAAAGGCGGGGTCTCCCCGCCTTTATTTTGTGTCCAATATGCACGCGATGAAAAGAATTTTGTTGATGACAATCGCCTCGGTGGCGATGTTGCACGCAATGGCGCAGGATGTGATGATCAGCGATGCTGGGCAAATTCCAGCATTTGAAGGCATCATCGGCTTCCATATTCGCTATGAGGGCAAGGTTCCCAACGAGATGAAGGCCTATCTCCCCGACTCTATGACGATGTTTGTGGGCCAGAATGCGCTATTGTATCGTTACCACGGCGGCGAGGCGCATGCCTTGCAATCTCAATTGATCTGGGATGGTGATACCCAGGAGTTTTTGCTTTTGGATGCCAAGTACGAGACAGCAGAAAGCCGGTCTTCATTTTGGAAGAGCCTCATCCCAAAAGCTGTGAGTGTACCCAAGGAAAGCCTCACCGTGGCTGGAAAACGCTGCAAAGTCTATACCCTGACCACCGAGAAAAAAGTCGACACCAAAATTGAAAAGCAGGTCGAGAAAATCTGGGTGAATGATTCGATCTATTTTGGCGGTCGCTTGGTGGACAGCCTGAAACAACAGCAGCCTAATTTTTTGGCTGCCGGCATGCGGCAAATACCCTTGCAATGCAGGCGCCTGCACGCAGGCGAGCTCACGACCGTGCTTACTGCAGTTAGCATTCAACCAGCTCAGCAAGACCTATCGCTTTTCAAGGCTCCCGAAGCCTACCGCATGAAGGAGTTTGATCCTAGTAAGCCTTGGCACCCAATCATCGAACGCAAGAAAGAGTAAGTCTAGGTGCTGCCTAACAGTCACCAAGGGGGTTTGCCCCGACCACATATAGGAAAAGCGGGCCAAGGCCCGCTTTTTATTTTTTTCAACATCCCTAAGGATGAAGGCTCAAATCAGAGTCCTTGCTTGGCCAGGAAGTCTTTCACCTGATCTTGCAAAACCATTTCTTCTTTGAAGCTGTAAGCCCCAGTCTGCTCATTGCGAACGGGGTAAATGACCTTGGTCAAGTTGACGCGGGTCTTATCTTTCAGTGTAGCAACGACCTTCTTTGCCATGAGCTTTTATTATTTAATTTCTTTGTGAAGGGTGTATTTTCTCAGGACAGGGTTGAATTTCTTCAACTCCATACGACCGGGGGTGTTTTTCCGATTTTTCATTGTCACGTAACGTGACATTCCGGACATTCCAGATGCCTTGTGCTCAGTGCACTCAAGGATAACCTGAATTCTAGCGTCTTTACTTTTCTTAGCCATGCCTCTTTAAACCATTAAAAGGATTGCAAATGTAAGTGCATTGTTCCTTCTTTCCAACGAGTATTTACAGAAAATGTAGAATCTTTCCCACATGCAGCTCATTCGCCCAGCGAAATTGCTTTCTATCAATGTAATAGGCCTGAATTAGCCCAAACAAAGTGTTTTCAAATCTTGCCCTGCAAACGTGCCGCTCGACATCATCAAGAAGACATTGCCGCCGGAGTTGCGCGCATTGCGCACGAGTTGCTGCAACTCAGCAACATTGGTGGCATACAGGATCTCGTCGTCGCCAAAGGCGTCGACCAATTCAGCCTTGGAGATCGCAGGGTAGTTCTTCATCTGCAAAGTATGCGCATCGATGAAGATAATTTTGTGTTTGAGCCCCTTGAGCGTCTTGCGGTACTGCGCAAGGAAGTTTTTGTTGAGGCTGCTGAACGTGTGCAGCTCCAAACAAGCGACGACTTGTTGCTTCTTGAAAAGCTCCAATACAGCCTCGGCCGTTGCCTTGACCTTGCTGGGTGAGTGCGCAAAATCCTTGTAGATGATGTTGCGACCATCGTCCAATATTTTTTCCATGCGCTTGGCCGCTCCCTTGAAGGTGGCGATTTGGCTCAGGAATTGGCTTTGGGTGACAGCAAGCAGCTTGCAGACTTCCCAAGCGCCCGAGAGATTGCTCATGTTGTGCCGACCGATGACTTGCAATCGGGTATCGCCACCCATCCGCAGCTCAAATGCATGGTCGCGGATTCTGAAATCAGGCGTGACGTAGGGATGCAAATAATGCTCATCGGGCTTTGCGAAGCGCTTGATGATGCGGCGTACCTCTTTGTCCTCGTCGTTGTAGACGATGGCACCGGCCTTGGGCATCTGGGCTACCAACTGCTCAAACTGCGCGATGTAAGACGCCTCAGTGGGAAACACATTGATATGGTCCCAAGCGATGCCCGAGATCAAGGCGATGTGCGGGCGGTAAACGAGAAACTTAGGCCGTGGGTCCATAGGACTCGCCAAGTACTCGTCACCTTCCAGAATAATGATCGGAGCGTCGTCGCTCAGGCCAACCATGGTGTCGAAACCCTCGACCTGACCGCCGGCCATGTAGTCAAATTTGCGGCCGATGCCGCGCAAGACGTGCATGACCATGGATGTAATCGTGGTTTTACCGTGGCTACCGCAGATCACCACACGCTGCTTGTTGCGGCTGTGCTGATAGAGAAACTCCGGAAAAGACCAGATTTTGAGTCCCAAGGCTTTGGCACGGTCGAGTTCGGGGTTGCCATCCTTGGCATGCATCCCGACAATGACTGCGTCGAGTCCCGCATGAATGCGGGTTGCGTCCCAGCCTTGCGTAGCGGGCAGCAACCCGTGGGCTTGCAGCCGGCTCGCAGCCGGGTCGTAGATCTCATCGTCTGACCCACTTACCTTATGGCCAAGCTGGTGAAGCGCAATCGCGAGATTGTGCATCACACTACCACCAATCGCTATGAAATGTACATTCATCAGGGGAATGGAATATGGTTGCAAAAATAGTCGCTTTTTGGTCGAATGAAAATCGGATTTGGTGACAAGCCCGTTATGGCCCCAATTCTGCCCAAAAATCAATCAAAGCACGTGTAAAAAAAGTGCCTCAAGAGCCATCCAACCGAGTAAAATGTAGCATCTAGATTTTGGAGAATTGCCTGATCTACCCTCCTGCTTGCCGCTCTGGACTGCTCATTCTCCCCCATCCTGAAAATAATCTAGCTGATCCCATCGCCAATGTCCCTGCGCTACAATCTTTGTGGAACAGATCGAGCGGTTGCTCCCAAAAAGGACAAAAAAGCATCCGCCAAAAGCACTAAATTGGCTGCATGAAACTTTATGCAATCGAAACAGGTCGCTTCAGGCTGGACGGTGGGGCCATGTTTGGCGTCGTACCGAAGCCGATTTGGCAAAAAACGAATCCGGCTGATGAACGCAACCGCATCGACATGGCCATGCGCTGCCTGCTCATCGAGGACAGCAATCGGCTCATCCTCGTCGACAATGGGTTGGGCAATAAGTACGATGATAAGTTTAAGGGCCTCTACGCGGTCGACCATGAGCACAGCACCTTGGACCGCAGCCTGAATGCATTGGGATTCAGCAAGGATGACATCACCGATGTATTGCTCACGCATTTACATTTCGACCATTGCGGCGGCTCGACAGAGTGGCATCCCGGCAAGGATCGGTTTGAGACTGTGTTTGACGACGCGCACTTCTGGTTGCAGAAATCGCACCTCGCTTGGGCACTCGCCCCTAATCCGCGCGAAAAGGCGAGTTTCTACAATGAAAACATTCAGCCCATCGTGCAAAGCGGACAATTGCGGCTGCTCGACGGCGAAACGGAGCTTTTTCCAGACATTTCGCTGAAGGTCGTGAACGGCCACACGGACGGGATGCAATTGCCACTGATTCAATACAAAGGAAAGCAGATTCTGTATGCTGCCGACCTGTTTCCAACATTCGGCCACCTGCCCCTGCCTTATGTGATGGGCTACGACACGCGGCCGCTGCTCACGCTCGTCGAGCGCGAGCAACACCTGCCTTGGCTGGTCGATGAGGGCAAAGTGCTCTTTTTAGAGCACGACCCCGACCACCAATGCGGAACGG
>JANPHP010000468.1:0-3982 GCA_031424495.1 Bacteroidota bacterium
GAAACAACGATGGACCTCCTGGCATGAAGACCTTCTGGCAAGGCTACCTCATGCTCGTCGAGAAGGCAAAGGACTGGAGAAGGTTCAAGGACTATTTGTCCACTTATAAACCATAATAAAATTGTGGGTAATGAAAAGGCCTAGGCGGAGAGCCGATCACGTAGCGTCCCGCATGAAATGCGGGATAGCGCTGCCAGATACACCTCCTTCTTGCAAACTGCTATTTGCGACTCCTGCCAATATCGCCGTATCAGAAGGGCAATTTAGTAGGAGGTGTATCGGTAGGCGCAAGATTTGCTCATCAGCGCTTTTCCTTCAAAGGAATTCGCGGGTGCTTCGCAATTCTCCGCTACGTTTTTTGTCATTTGCTGCGGCTCTTCCAGAGCCTTGCAAAAGCCAAAAAACTCCGGTCGAAATGACATGGGATTTGGCTTACTGGCAAAGTTCCAGACAAGCATAAAATATTTCAAGTAAACGGCCTTCCCCAATACATGAAGGTTGACAATGGGGCCCCTTGGGTGACCCTAACGGGGATTTCGTGCCAGCGCTGCCCCTGTGGCTCACGGGGCTGGGAATAGAAGTCATTTGGAACTGGCGAGAACCCCGCAAGACAATGCCAAGGTCGAGCGGATGCAGGGAATAAGGGAGAAATGGTCACGGGCGAAAACCTGCGCAGGGATCGAGGAGCCTCGGCAAAACTTGCAGGAAGCCTGCAAGTTCCAACGAGAAAAGTATCCCATGCGCGTTTGCAATGGATTGCAAAGAATCAAGGCGTTCCCAAGGCTGGCTGAAGGGGGAAGGACATATTGCCCTGAACAGTTCGATTTCAAAAAGGTGAAACAATTCCTTGCCAAGGGCAGGTGGGAAAGGAAGGTGTCACAAGCGGGGCAGGTCGAATTCGGCAACCAAAGGTACACGCTCGGCAAAAGCAGGCAGGGCAATTCGTGTATCTGTCCTACCTCCCCGATACACACCAATGGAATTTCCAAGATGGCACGGGAAAATGATAAGGTTGATCCCTGCGGAGTTCTCATCAGAATCCATTCCCCCATTCAACTTCCCACTATCCGCAACGTCTTCAGAATCTGGATCACAAGCGTCCCCGCGCAGGCCATGCCCAAGGAGATCAGCAATGCGGGCAGGGAGATGGTGGATATGGACAGCGCTGTGCGCACCGGGACTACCAAGTAGGCTGCCAGCATGAGGAGGAGGCAACTGCCGATGGCCGCCCAGACGTATTTGTTCCGGAAGACTTCTGATTTGAAAAAGTTGGTGCCGGTCTGTCCCATGTTGAATACATGAAACAGTTGTGAGAAGATGAGGGTAAGCAGGAGGCTGTTGTTGCCGAGTGCTATGGCCTCGTCCACTGCGGGGTGCAAGAGGGCGCCCGATACATAGACCGCCCCCAGGCTCGCCGCCGAGATGATCAAGGAATAGACGACGATCGACACCCACCGTTTGGGATTGATGATGGAATCAGCTGCGTCGATGGGCTTCCTTTTCATGATGTCGGGATTGCCCTCGGTCACCCCCAGCGCGAGGGCAGGCAGCACGTCGGTGATGAGGTTGATGAACAGGATCTGTATGGGAAACAATTGAAACTGCAGGTTGGCAATGGAAACTGCCGACACGACTGCCAATTCGCTGAGGTTGCAGGAGAGCAGGTAGACGATGAATTTTTTGATGTTTTCAACGATGATCCTGCCTTGACGAATGGCCTTGACAATGGATGCAAAAGAATCATCCTTCAGCACCATGTCTGCCACGTCTTGCGCGACCTGCGTGCCCGATTTGCCCATGGCAATGCCGATGTCGGCTTTTTGGAGGGCGGGTGCATCGTTCACGCCGTCGCCAGTCATGCCCACCACATTGCCTTGGGCCTGTAGCAAGGTCACGAGGTCGAGCTTTTGCTTGGGACTCACCCTCGCAAAGATGCGGGTGTCGGCCCACCGCGTCTTCTCCTTGTGGCTGAGACCCTTGAGGGCGTGCATCTCATTGCCGATGATCACCGTTGCGGATTCGGAATCCACGATTTCTAATTGCAAAGCGATGTTTTTGGCGGCTGCGGGATGGTCGCCGGTGATCATGATCACAGTGATGCCGGCCTTGTGGCATTCGCGGATGGCAGCATTGATTTCGGGGCGCGGCGGATCGTTCAAGGCGAGCAATCCTGCAAAGACCAATTCGTCGGTGAGCTTGCCTTCTTTGGTGTCGGTTTGTTTGTAGGCCACGGCGATCACGCGCAAGCCGCGGGCAGAGAGTTCCTCAGAGGTTTGCAGCCAATGTTTTCGGCTGCTGTCGGGCATCGTTTGTTCGCCATCCGGCTCCAGGATGCGGTTGCATATTTTCAAGATTTCCTCGGTCGCGCCTTTTGCATACACGACATATCCCTGCCCATCTGCATGCAAGGTGGCCATGACCTTGGTTTCTGATGTGAAGGCTTCCTCGCTCAGTTTGGGGTGGTCTTGACGCAATTGGGCGATGTCTGCCCCTTGCTTCACCGCAAAATTCAACAATCCGACCTCCAATGGATCGCCGATTTCCTTGGGTTTTCCCTTTTTCTGCACGAGCTCTGCAGTGCTGCACAGGATGCCGGTATGCAGAATGATTTCGGCATTTTTGCTGGTTGTGGCGGCTTCTTGGGTACCGGGGATTTGCATGCTTGCCACGGCAATCTTGTTTTGGGTGAGCGTTCCGGTTTTGTCGGTGCAGATTACATTCGTTCCGCCCAGGGTCTCCACCGCCGAGAGCTTTTTCACAATGACCTTGTGCTTGGCCATTTTCATCATGCCTTGTGCCAATGCCATTGTCGCAACGATCGGCAGCCCTTCTGGAATCGCCGCTACGGCCAATGCGATGGACGTTTCAAACATTTCCAATACATTTTTCCCATTGATGATGCCTGCCAAAAAGATGAGGGCCAATAACACGAGCGTCACGATGATGAGGGTTTTGGTGAAGCGTTGCAGCTTCTTTTCCAAGGGTGTGGACGCCTGGTCGGCGGTCTGCACCATGCTGGCAATTTGGCCCAATTCTGTCGACATCGCCGTCGCGGTGACCATGATCCATGCATTGCCCTTGACGCTGAATGTGCCTTTGTAGAGCATATTTTTGCGATCGGCAAGGGCTGCGCCCGCAGGCACGGTTGCTTCATCCTTGTCGGCAGGGATGGACTCCCCGGTGAGGGCCGATTCATTGACGATGAGTTGATTGCTTTTGAAAATGCGTCCATCGGCGGGTATCATGTCGCCCGCATCCAAAAAGATGACATCGCCAGGCACGATGGCTGCCGAGTCGATTTCGTTGAGTACACCGCCGCGCATCACCTTGGCCGGCAGCACCGTGAGCTTCTTGAGTGCATCCATGGAGCGGCTCGCTTGGTATTCCATGTAGAATCCAATGAGGGCGTTGATGAGGATCACGACCAAGATCGCACCTCCATCCAACCATTCCTCGAAATAGATGGATAGCCCCGCTGCGAATACCAGCAAGTAGACGATGGGGCTTTTAAACTGGGTAAGGAAGATGAGCAATGCACTGCGCTGTTTTGCATCTGCGATGGCATTCAATCCATAGCGCGCCGCCCTCACTTGGACCTCATGCGCGGTGAGTCCCTGCTCCAGATCGGTTTTGAGCAAATGCGCTGCAGCCGCAACCTCCAGCGCATAATAATCGGTGCCGTGCCTCGTTTTTTTCATTGTGTATTCGCCGCTAGGGGCAATGCCCCGTGCCATTCCAGCCATTTATTCAGTACCCATCGTTTCCCCTTCCCCATGACGATTGGCCCATTTGCTTCACAGGACGCCTCACCTGTTTTTGGGGATGGATCAAAACAGGAACAGACTCGCAATATTGGGATGTGCAGCTAGCAAGCTTGTTACACGCTGCTACGGAGGAATTGCAAGGATCACAGGTTGGGGGAGTTTGGTTGGTCTTCGACGTCTTCGACGTCGCCTTCGTCGCCGCCGTCGGTGTGGGGGGG
>JANPHP010000469.1:0-9970 GCA_031424495.1 Bacteroidota bacterium
ATTGCGACCGAGACGAGGTCGAGGCCCGTCAATTCCGCATCCAGCATGAGCATGTCGTCAGTAGCCGCAGTAAGATTGCCATTCAGCCACCACCGCCAAACCGTTGCCCCTCCCGCCGTGGCTTGCAAAATCAGGCTTTGGCCCGTGCAATAGCTGGTGTCGGGCGACACGGTGAGGCTGGCCGACAAGGGCTTGGCCAGAATCGTGAGCTGTTGAGTAGCCGCCTCAGGACACGGCCCCGCCGTAGTGTAGGTGATGAAGTATGGGCCACCTTGCACGCTTGTACTTGCGTCGATCTCGCCTGTCGTCGCATTGGCGAATACCACGCTACCAGTGATCTCGCTGAACATGCCACCCGGGATGGCGATGCTCGATGGCATGGGATTCACACCGCCTTCGCAATAGCTGGATAGCGGATATGCAAACGTTGGGTCGTCGGGAACGTCGATCCAAACTGAGTCCTGAACGTCGAAGGCGCAGCGGTTTTCGATGTCATAATAGACAATGTAAGGGCCACCCGCTTGCATGACGCTCAGGTCAAGCTGCCCAAGATCAGTATTGCTGAAAACGATACCTCCACCCGCCACAAAGCTGCCCAGCGAGTCGCCAAGTACAAAAGGAATCGCATCGGGATCAGATTGGCAATAATGGTCTGGATAGTAGCTGAAAATGGTGGATGAATCGGTCGGACTGATTTGCACTGTCTGCGTGAATTGCGCTTGGCAACTGCCTGTGAGCGTATAGGTCACATTCCAGATTCCCGTTTGCGATTGGGATAACTGGATTGCCCCTGTGACCGAATCCACAACGAGGCCCGTATCACCCGAAAACGAACCGCCTGGCGTGCCAAGGATTTGCGGCAATGGATTGGTGTCGCCACTGCAAAAAACCGATGCCGGGTAGGCAAAATTGGCGGATGCAGAACCGAAAATGTTCACACCCACATCAACGCTGTCCTTGCAAATGCCTCCCGTGATGTGCCTGATAGTATGCGTTCCCGCTCCGCTTGCGGTGAGGTGCAAGCGCCCATCCACATCCACGACGGTCGCTGGCGTGACCGCTTGAAAGGTGCCACCGTTGCCTTGGATCAATGGCCACGGATCGGGATCGCCCATGCAGAAGTTGCCGTTTGGCGGGTAGGTGAATGCGGGATTGTCGGTCGCAAGCACCGAGAATGGAACGGATGCCGTGTCCGAGCAAAAGCCGCCTGTGACATGCCGTAATCCATAGTTTGCGCCGCTGGCAATGCCCGTCGCGGCAATGGCTATCGGGGCCGATCCTTGGCTGAAAAGCACTTGGCCCGTCGTGCTGATCACTTGCCAGATGCCTGCGGCACTTTGGGCAAAAGGTGAAAGCACGCCAGCGGCGCAATATTGCGTCTGTTGGAGGATGAATTGTGCAAATAGGGTCGTGTCGATATGCAAGTTGGCAATTGCCGTCACCGTGTCTGGGCAAAGGCCGGTTGTAGCGTATTGGACGGTGTAGATGCCCGTCTGACTATTTGCAGGGTAGATGTCGCCCGTAGGGCCGATGGCGAGGCCGCTGGGATTGGAGATAAAAGTGCCACCCGCATTCCCGCTGGAAAACGAGGGCCACACGGCTTGGGAGCCTTGGCAAAGCGTCGGGATTCCAAGGTTGAGCGGGACGGCTGGATAGCCCACTATCGCGGTCGCAGTGGGCATTACCACAACTTGTATTTCCGTGCTGTCATAGCAGGGCGCATTGGGAACGTACCAGAGCGAGTGCAAGCCCACCGTCGACATAGACGGCGCAAACTGGCCCGTCGATGTGTTTTGAATGGCAAGGCCCGTCCAAGAGCGAAACGTGCCGCCAGTCGGGAATAGGTTTGCCGTGTCAGGCAGAACGGGACTATTGCCTTGACAGACCGTGAAAAATGTCCCTCCTTGGATCGTCGCCGTGCTGGGCATTGTCGGCTGGATAGCCACCGCAAAGGCCACGGTGTCCGCGCAATGCGGATGGTTTGTGCAATAGAGGAATTGGTTGCTTGGCCCTATTGCGCCCGGATGTAGCGGTATTTCGCCCGTGCTTGGATTTACCCAAAAACCAGGCGCACCAGTCCGACAACAAAACATGCCCGTTGCAGTCGGCGGTGTGAGTGTAATGGATGGCAGCGGATTGGGATCACCCAAACAAAACACCCCAGCACCATAGCTCACAGTGGCCTTGTCACCCGTAAGGCAAACAGTATCATTGGCATAGTAAAAATAGACATTAGCCCCTTGGTGAGTCTTCTTGATGAGCTGCAAGTCCATGCAAGTATCACGGCCCCCAATGAAAGCCGTTTGGGGGATCTGAAACACAATCCGGTCATTGTTCCCATTCCCCTGCGTGACAATACTCACCGCCGTCGGCGCGACAAATCCAAACACCACCCAAGTAGTGTCCCAAATCTCACCCCCAGTGGCCTTCTTGAAGTTTTGTCCATGTATCGTGACCGTCTGCATGTTGCAAAAAGTCGTGTCACCGATTTGCAGCTGCGTGGGCAGGCTAGTATTGTCATAGTCCAGGATCACTGGACTAGGGCTGCTCTGGGCGACAATCCAGCATGGCATTAACCAGAAAAAACAGGGCAATAAAATATTGTGGAGATGAGTTTTCATATCCTTTGGGGTTGAGATCATAATAAATACTACTTGTGCCGCCTCGCTTTGTAAGGCGTGTGCATCGGCTGCAATCAGCCGTTGGGAGACTTTGTCCTTAGAATTGGAAAATGGAACTGCTACGCTAAGACTTCCTTACAAATTTGAATGCAAGTACAATCAAATGGACAATGTGATTCAGGGGAAAGACGCTTTCTCATTCATGACCTTCGTTCAATAGACAACCTTGTCTATTTTCCAGTTTTCGTCTTCCTCTATCATTGTGACAATCACACAGTTCTTGGGATTGTCAACCGATGAGGTGTAGCAGACCCGATAGAGGTTCTTTCCGGAATCGTCTGGAGCGATTTCCAAATTATCGGCCCACTTGGCGTCCACATCCTGCGCGTTTAGAAAAGGATCAGCGTCCAATTCTGCATCGTTCAACGTTTGCAGGAATCTGGAAGTGCAATGCACTTTTTTCAAGGACGCAATTCTCTCAGAGTCAACTGGAAATTTGCTGCTTTCACGAATATAACTTTCGTAAAACTCCCTTAAAACGTTGATCGCTTTTGAGTCAGAAGCGGGTGAACATGCTGCCATAGTACAAATCAGAAGCAGGGATAAGAAGATTGCTTTTTTGAGGAGTCGAGTTTTCATAATCACATTCTATAAATTACATGACCAGGCTTGGAAGTTCGGTAGTCACCTCCAGGCCAGAAATCCAATTGCTTGAAGTCGGAAACCCACTGCGTGCCATTCCACATTTGAATATGCCCGTGGGGGTGATCCTTTTTTGCACCTGTAAAGCTCTCCATGATGGCGATGTCGCCCTTCTGGTAGCTGTCGGCGGCTATCTGGCTAAAGCCAAATTGTTCCAGATATCCCTTGTAATCCTTCGCCGAGTTGGGTTGATTGGGGGTGGCAATTCCACCTGCGTTGATCGCCATGCGCACGTAACGAGCACAATATCCAGTAGAGGCGGCATTTGCATTTTTATTCAATGCTGCAACGGCCTTTTCAACACTGTAATTGGCATTCGTTTCCGCACCTTTGCCCCCTGTCAATGCCTTGCCCTTATCCGCATTCAGCGTTTGCTCCGCCGCTGAGCCCTTCTCCTGCTTGGGTTTCGTTCCCTCCGCCTGCTGCTTCTCCAAATTGTGCATGAACTGCTGCCAAATGGAAAGGGACTCCACTTTGCTCAATTCGGCCCAAGTCTCCGCATCGACCTCGCCTGTGGCAGACAAGTGGTGTGATTCTTGAAACTTCTTGATCCCCTTGGTGGTGTTACTTTCCTTGCCGTCTGAACGCTTGTCCTTGCCGTCGATACTGCCGTTGTACAGGCCGATGGCTTGGAGTTTGATTTGGACTTGCTTGATGCTTTGAACGTCGCCATGTGGGCCATTTGAGCCAACAGCATTTGATTTGGGCAAGTCGGATGATTTGACCGCCGCTGGGTTTGCATTAGCCCTCTTGGCGGTGGGGTTTGCCATCTTGCGCAATGCAGATTGGAAGTCGTGCAGACGGGTGGGCGTTTGTTTCGCCCAATCGCTGTCTGCCGCTTCAACGGCGGCTGCTTCCCATTTATGCTCCTTCATCAATGCCCAAGTCCTTTTGTGGACAGAGTTCCAATATAGCCCATTTTGGAAACACATACTACCCAAGGCCACAACAAAATCGTGATCCGACACTCCTAACTGCTCGGCTTGATCTTGTGCCGCATTCCATGCAGCACCAACGTCTTGTTGCGCCCATGCCATCACCTGCCCAGTTGACAATTGACTACCGACTGGGAAATTTGCCAATTCGTCACTCTTCAACAGGTGTCCGAGGCCACCAGTGGGTTTCCCCAACGAGTCCTTGTAAACCTCCCATTTCAGCCCCTCGAAGTCATACAACTTCTTTAGCAGATCGGCAGGCACTCCCCCAATCTGCAAAACGGGCTTGTTTTTGGGGCTGGCATCCGCAACCTTGACGCTGCCACGGTTGTTCGCAGCCCCGTTTGCAGTGAGCGCAAACTTCGGCGGCATAGCCGAGCGAGTCATAGTTTCCTCTTGTTCAGAAAAATCATTGTGCAGTCCCGGCGACCTAGTCGCCGCGACTTGCGTCCTAGCAGGGTTTTCTTTCATAGCGCATCCTATATTCAAATAACATATTCAAAATATTGTGGTGGTCTCAGGTGGCAATGAAGGAAACAAATGCGGGGGCGGCCTGACGGCAGCCCCACGCATCGATCAACAGAGAAGGTGGTCACAGATTAGTGACCATTGGATAAAACAGGAGATAAGGTCTAAGGAACAAGGCAGCGCGAAAGGCAAGCGAAAAAGGCGCTTTGTTTCCCTCGTGGTCGAGGTCAGCGAAAACGTCGACCTTGCCGCAATGCCCATCCGCGCCAGCCAAGCTATCAAGGATGAAAAAATCATTGTTTTGGGCTTTGTTATTTAGCGGGTTTGATCTCGGAATAGCGGCGGCAGGCGGATCATGAAATCAATCAACAATAAATGGTCCCGCTAGGAAATAGCGGGAGTGAATTTCGGTCAGGTCAAATTCTACCCTTCGATCTCACATTGACTGGATCAGCCAAACCCACCATGCCGCCGCCTTCAGAGAATCAAAATTCACCCACTATCGTGATCATTGGCACCTTCCGCTCATGTTTCCGCACGGAATCATTTTGGAAGGAGGAAATTGCCCGAAAAGGTGCTTGACGTTCAGGAGCATGTAGCGCCCGAACGGATAATCACCTTTGCAGATGCCTATCATACCAACTTAACCAACGTTTCCAGACAGATCAGGAAAGGCATAGCTCTCCCTCCATCCCATATTTTTTGTGACAGTATCTCCAAAAAGCATAGTTTTACGTCAAAGATCGCGCTTTCTCTGTGGCGAAGGGGTCCAATCTTGAACCACATTGAAAGATGATTTGAAAAGGCCCGGTACGAACTCAACAGCGTACCGGGTAATCTTTTCGTGGGGCATCGGGCAGCGATAAATGTGATTGTCTTTATCCTCATCGACCAGCTTCCTTTTGCCTTTTCTAAAGAGCGTTTCAGCCCCGCAATTCGTACATTCTGATGCTAAGATAGCGGGGGCTGCAAAAATTTGGCGTCCAAAATCGCGCCATTCATCAGAAATCAGATTTCGGATTCAAGAAAAGATGTTATCTTGCTTGGGATCGCTCGTCACGATTTCATTCAGCAGTTATTTTGCTATGGTCGTAAAGAAAGTCATGCCCAAGGGAGGTCGTAAGTCGTCGCCGACGCTGTGGTCGATGGTGCGCGGACTTTCCGACGATGAATGGCGGCAGATGAAGGCATTCTCCATGGTTTATGGCAAAGGTTCCCTTCAGTTTCGGCTCTTGGGATTGCTGCGCTCCATGGAGGTGTACGATTCCGGTGCCGAGAAAGCGGCGTTTGAGGGCCATGCACTCAACAGCATGCGCAATACCGCCCGCAAATGGCTATTGCGCACCGCTTGCAGGCTTGCCTTTTACAAAACGGAAGTTTGCGAACGGGTTTTGGATGTCGAGGTTTTGCTGCGTTGGGGCTACCACGAATTCACCTTGGAGCACATTGAAGAGGCCAAGCAGCTCGCCACAGAGCAGGAGGAATATACCTGGCTGGACATGCTTTTGCACCAAGAAATCACGGTGACAAAATTGCTCTATGAAGGCGAAGATCGCTCCCATCGCATCCAAGCGATATCTGCCAAGGCGGTAGGAAATGCGCGAATGCTGGTCTTGAAGGCCGAAATCGAAGGAATGGTCGCCAAGTATTTGGAGCATGGGAGAAACAAGTTGCTCATGTCGGGCAACTACGATTCTGAAATTGCCCAGGAATACTTCAAGAGCAACTTTTACCGCCAAAGCATTGGGCATTGGCCGATCAGTTTTCAGATTCAGAAACTGCGCATCGACGAGGCATTGCATTATTTTTCGGGAAATGTAGCCGATGCAGCCAAGGTCGCCGAGCAGATTCTGGCGCACACCCAAGCGCTGGAGCGCATCCGCGCAGGGCAGACCGAGGAGCAATCACGTATCATGTTTCGGTTGTCGGCCTACTATACGGATTTGGGGGAGAAGGCGAAGTTGATGGGAATAATTGCTAGGTTCAGAGAATTGTTGGCGACGTCGTCCCCATTTCGGATGAACTATCTTCGGCGAATGATCGTCGCGCTTTTTCATGCGGCCTTCGATTACGATCTGCAGGAGCTTGCAGTTGAGGGCCATCACCTTTGGAATGAGAATCAGGAATTTTTGAGGGCCATGCCCCATGACATCATAGGGATGCGTGCAATACACCTTGCATGTGCATCGCACCTCGCGATGGGAAGAATCGGAGACGCGCGAAAGTTATTTGCACAAGCCTCAACCTTTTCAGATTCCGTGCCAAATGCAACCATGCAATGCATCCACCGTTTTTTTCACCTGATGATCTTGTTGGACGAGGAAGACGACCGGGGCTTGGAATCATTCGCGAAAAACTATAAGCGGTACATCAAGCAACTTTTGCCTTCTCGAATCGGTAGCGCAGCCTTAGCCATTTTGGTAATTCTTGGGAAAACGAGTAACCTAGAAGGCCAAGCGAAAATGCGAAATTCCATGAAATCGCTGATCGGATCGCTTTCATCGTTACAAAACTCGAAGGAAACGAATTTCAAACCCTACATCTTCCCAATGATCAAATGGGCCGAACGGCATTTGAAGCGCTAGATCTCATCCAAGACGATAATACTCAAGCCCCCATAACTAACCCGAAACGTCAATGAAGGCGGCGAAGTTGAAATATAGGTGATCGTGAGTTGCCCCGTGAAATAGCGCTGAAGCATTTGCCCTTGACTCAAGCCAAAGTTCTGCATTCCCCAATCCTTCGCCTCATGGATCGTCATCACCGCCAGCGGCATTGGGATTTGCCCCCCGTTTTCCAGCCAGGAAGTAAGCCACTGCGGCCAATTCAGATTTGCCCATTGGCTGCTATTCGCTTGACCGAAACCGTTGCCGTTGTTCCCGCCGTTGCCATTGCCCTGAGCAGCCCCCAGGATCGGGATCGTGACCAAAAGACTGAATACGAGGATCGATAGAAACCTTTTCATAAGCCCTCTACTAATTGGTTGATGAAGATAAAGACCTAGCCAAGCTACGCAAAACGGCCAAAAAAGCCTAGAAATGTGTGGGGTAGGAGGGTGGGCGGGCTATCTTGGGGGCAATGTTAGTGCGGTTTTGGTCGTCTTTGGTCGAGCCGATCTTACATAAATTGAATGGGTGATTCGCTTGGTTGGTTGGGATTCTTGGCTGTTTCGGGTTGTTACCGTAACCAGGGGAAACATGCTTAAATGTCTTTGAATTCATTCAGGTCGTCGCATTGCTTCTTGGAACGGCGAACAATCGTTGGATGGTTTCTTGGGTAGGGAAGCCTTCTTTGGCAGCTTCGTGGGTGTTGCCACCGGATGATGACTATGCTTTAGTAATGCACTCAAAAAGATCAGGTACATTGTTCGGCGACACTGAGAGCGATGACCTTCGAGGGAAACCATTTACGATTTTAATGCTGCTAGCGTGTTTGTTTCCATTCCTGAATCTTATCCAGCCAATGAATCACGAATTGATGCAATGGGTTAGATTCGTTTCTTGCCTTTTTGAGTGCCTCCAATGTGGCAAGGTGTTCCTTCAAGTAATGTTGTTGAGAGTGTCGATCACTAGCCCATTGACCAAGTGCATTGAGAATTTTCATAACCGACCGCTCAAATAAGGTTCCGTCGTGATTCTTTACTGCATCATTGAGTCGCCTTAGCGTATCGCTATCAAAGTCGCTTCTGGTCGTTGCGGCTTCAAAATGCAGAATAGCTTCCATGATTTTGAACTCGATGATAAAGGGCTTCCAAGCTGTGTTTCCGCTTCGCTTTTTGATCAGAATACCAACCCGTTTTCTTGCTTCTTGAAAATCGCCCATATAGGCTTTCACCAATACTTCGTTCAATTCCAAGCGGACTGGTAAATCTTCGATAAGCCGCTCTGTATAAAGGTATCTTGCCGTAAAGTCGAACAATGGAATCTCTTTGGACTTGGATCGGATCATCCGCGAAAGACCTAGTTCCTGCTGATGGATCGCCAAGAGCATCATTGTCGCCAAATTTAGTTCCCCTTCGGCACTGTTCCGAAATCGCTCTAGCTCTTTAAATGCTTCTTCCAATTCTCCGGCTTGAAGTAGGAGCAAGGCCTTATCCAAGGAATATCGGTAGATCAGAATGTTCATCAAATGTAATCTGCCTGAATCAACGGCATCCTCACCTTGTCTTTGCTTTATGGCTGCTAGAATTTCTTTTTTTCGAGATGAAAATCGCTTCAAAACTCGATCCAGCAGTTCGATTCGTTTTTTATCGTCCTTTTTTGTCAGCAGAGCCTCATGGATCAATCGAAAAAAGAACATATTCTCCGCATCAAGGCCTAGAACCCTAAAAAAATCCTTTTCAATTGGTTGAGTTGCCAATTGCGAAGTTGTGGAACTGAAATGATGGAGCATTTTTATCGCCTGATCGTCCTTTGTGAGAGCAAGAAAATCTACCTTGTCTTTCAACCAAAATTTAAGGCCAACAAATCGTGTGACTGGCAACATGTCTGCCCAAACGTAGCCCTCCCTTCGCTCGGGGATTAGCTTCTGTACTTGAGCTAGCCGCGATGCAGCTTGCTTGAAAAACAACTTGCTAGCAAGCACTTCTACCTCATCGAGACCAGCTGTTACCTTTTGTCTCCATGCGACGTTGTCTCCCTTTCGCCGTTCTTCCGCCATGAAAGCCAGTAAACTACGATAGAGATTTCGGCAGAGGCTTTGGTATCGTCCAGGCTTTTCCGCTTCGCTTACCGCCATTTCATTCCTGATTTTGGCTTCTCGAATCTGCTCAATCTGCAAATTTTCCTTGTCAAAGAGCTTCCTCATGAAATCGAAAAGTTCCAAATAGACCGCTTCCTCCTTCTTGCGCCGAGCAAACTGCCTAAAACGGTCAACTTCTTCAGGGCTGAATGCCATGATCAATTCGTATAAATCCTCGGTTTTGCTTTGGCCGCTTTTGGTCTTTTTCATACCTTTTCGAGTAAGTCAATCCTTTCTGCCTTTTTGAAAGGTCAATTTACACCAAACTAAGAGAATTTTGCTATAATCTAGCATGGCTGACCCAAATAGGCATTTTTCATTTTGCCTTTATATCTGTTCACATCGTTAAAGATTTACCCTCGAAACACCCAACTTTGGAGCATAAATTCGTTTATATCTTTATTATCAATTACTTAAAATCTATTAGTATGCAAGACAAGAATGCAAAGCGGTTACCCAGACCGGAAGAGCAAGAGCTCCGCAGCCGACAGCTCGATCCCGAAC
>JANPHP010000470.1:0-14525 GCA_031424495.1 Bacteroidota bacterium
GGAAGTCCAAGTTGCGCAAGCTGTAATCCTTGAGTCCAGTAAATGGATTCGTGATACCATTCTGACCGACATAGTCAAAAATATAGCTGTCGTAGTTGGACTGGTTAGGATTGGCCGACGTGCTAGGATCAAAAGTCAAATTGGTTGGCGAATAGCCGGCGGTCATGTAATAACCCGATGACGAAATGCTCGGATCATGGATATCAGCGTTGGCGATCGGGTCTACATAACGGTAGACTTCCTTGCGATCATAGTTGAATTTGCCGATGTAGCCGTAGTCAAAGTTGTTGTCTTTGTGTACGGGGTCCATGAACTCGCGCTCATAACGTGACCAGTCGACTTGCAACTGATAATAGATGTTTTGAAGCGGGCTATTGGCAGCAGTTTCAAACTTCTGCTGGAATCTACCCCAGCCGCTGTATTGCCTGCCTTGAAACAATTGGTTGGCCTCAGGCGCAAAAAGAGAGTTGGTGTTGCTCCATTGATCATTGTTGATGTTTACATAACCACCGCCAAACTTCACGATGATATTTTCTGTCGGTTGAAAGTCCAAACGGGCATTGACCCTGATGGTGCTGCCGACGTTGTTGGCTTTGAACTTGCTATTCTCCACCATTGAGGAGTCTACAAAGTTGGCGCGGCCCAAGAAAAAGCCACCCGTTTCGTCGAGTCTCAGCGGATTTGCCTGAAAGTCTTTGTAATACTCATCTTTCAACCTGGCGATACCACCTTGAGCCGGATCTTGATCTTTCTCACGTTGCCCCTCGGCAGCGATGAAAAAGCCAAGGATAGGCTTGTTGTAGTTGATGGAGTCGATGTACTTAGTGACGAGCGGCCCGGAAAGATTCACACCGATCAGATTGTATCCATAAGGATCCAAAAACTGTGAGGTGAGCAATTCCACGCCACCAGTGAGATCATAACTAGGGGACGAGGTCGTCACCGAGATGATACCACCGATCACGTCACCATACTCAGCAGGCGTACCGCCGGTGATCACCGATAGCTGTCCGATCGACTTTTGGGGAAGGTTGAGAGTACCACGCACTTTCACACCATCCACAAAGTACACCGTCGAGCTGCTACGGCCACCACGCATGTTGATGGCGTCGCCATCATCACTTTGGTACACACCGGGCACGATTGCCGCCAGCGAGTTGATGTTACGCAGACCGATGTTTTGCACATCGGCACCAGATAACGATCCACCCGTGGTCGTATTATCGATCGGAATTGTTTCCGTGATTGTCACCTCGGTGAGCTCCACACCCGTTGCGATGGCCAAAGGCACCGACACCGTTTTGCTAGCTCCGACATTGATACCAGAAGCGACAATTTTGTTTCCGGCAAATGAGGCAGTCACCTCATAGGTACCGGGCTCAACGTTAGCGAAACTGTATTCGCCATTCTCGTCTGTGTTTGTGCCGCCCTTGATGATGCCATTGGAGATAATCACGACCGTTGCAAACTCCACTGGCTCGCCAGTTTCATCCTTCACGGTTCCTTTGATCTTCCCACCATCGGACTGCGCAAACACCGTCGAGCAGAAGAGCAGGCATAGCACTAGCCAAATTCCGACTCGTTTCATCATAATTCCTTCCGAATTAATAGTACTTCCACTAAAAGCATAAAAACAGACGTTAAAGATAAAAGCGAGAGTGTCATTATTCCAAATCTACCCAAACAAAATCAGGCAGATGTCGTACAGATCAAGTCCGCAACGGCTTCCTGAGCATCTAAACTCGCATTTAGTTCTTAAAATCGTCTACAATCGGCACCATAGCACCCCTTGTAGCATGCAAGGTACATACATTTTTGCGCGTTTCATCGTACTTTTATGGCGGTAGGTTACGCAATTGATTGAATATTTTCCGTAGATTGTCCTCACATTTACATCAATCTTCAAGGTATGGACCTCATTTTTGACATCTATAAAAAGCTCAAAAACCACGAAATCAGGCAAATTCGCAACTATCTCAATGCTTCGCCATTTGAGTTTGAGAAAGTGGGCAAGCTTTTTGAATTGGTTACACGGTACAAGGACAAAGAGGAAGAGTTTTTTTCTCAAAAACTCTATGCCCGCAATCCAGACAACACATTCAGGGTCACAAAATCGCGACTCAAGCGCATCTTGGAAGATGTCATTCTCAACGACAAAAGCGTCACCGATTATGACACTGCCTACGTGAATGCACAGTTGCAGGCCAAAAAACGCATTTTGCAAGGCGAGATCCTCCTCGGCAGGGGCGCCTACAAAGCCAGCAAGAACCTGCTGCTACAGGTCGTCGCCAACAGTCGCAAGTATTCTTTGCACAACGAGCTCTATTGGGCCGAGATGTTGCTGCACCGCAGCCAAAGCATCAACCTATCGGTCAAGGACTTTGAAAAAAGCACCAAGAAACTGCACGACCTCAATGAAGTCAACTATCTCGTCAATGAGGCCGCCATACAGCACTACGCCATCACCAACGTGCTCACCCATACTTCGCTTAAAGACGACGAGCTCAGTGCAATCGCCCAAAAAATCGACCAAATCGAGGGCATCGCCAAACAAACCAAGTCGCCCCTCGCCCACTACTACTTCCTCCTCAGCAAAATTCTCTTCTTACAGTACACATATAAATATAGCGAGGCACTGAGCTACTGCAAGCAGCAGCTCGAGCTCATACGCAAGGAACCCGCCGTGCGCTCCAAGCAGCGCCTCGGTAGCGCATTTTTTCAACTCACCGAGACCTCTCTGCGCAAAGGAGACCTCAAAGAGGCCCAAAAGTATGCCGAGGAGACCCTCGGACACTTCTCCAAGGAAGAAACCAACTCCCTCGTCGTCGCGGGCACAGCTTTTCGCATCGCGTTTTATGCCGAGGACTGGAAAAAAGCAGAAGCCATCATCCAGGAAGCCTTTGCCCATCCCCGGTTCAGCGCCTCCCCCTTCAGGGCGGCGATATGGCACTACAACAACAGTTGCCTGCTGTTCAAAACCAATCGCAACAGTGAGGCCTTGCGCGCGCTCAACGATGCAACCCCCCTGCTCGGCGACAAAGTTGGTTGGAACCTCACCTTCCGTCTGCATGAAATCATGTTGTTGTTTGAGGCCGGCCTGCTCGACGTCCTGGAAACCAAGATCCTCAACATGCGGCAGTTCGTCAAGCGCACCCAGAAAAACAGCGAGATCTACCGCCCGATGAAGCTCATCCAGATCCTCATCGAGTGGCACAAAAACAGCCTCGACGTCAAAAAAACCCTCATCTCCGCCAAGCGGCAGCTGCAAGACCTCAACGAATTTCACCAAAACATCCCGTTTGACCCTTCTACGGGCGAGTTGCTGCGGCTGGAGAATTGGCTGGAGTCGAAGGCGAAGTAAGGATACTGCGGTTCGGGCATTTACGGTTCGGGTACGGGTTGGCGGTACGGGCATTTACGGTTCGGGTACGGGTTTTTGGTACGGGGCAGTTCCACAGGAATGGCCATTTCGCTGGTGAACATGGGTAGAGACAGGGCACCACGTCCTCGCTGCCGCAGCGGGATGCCCGGTCTCTACCCCTAAACACGGGTAACGAATCCGCCATTCCTGCGGAATCGGCGCATTTCTGATCGAATTCCAATCCACAGCTCACGCTAACCTCCTGATCTACAAATCTAAATTGTAAAGGCACCAGGCCTGTATCATTCGCATTTCCCCCATTCCCCTCCACCATCAAATCAATCCATGCTGTGCTGCCCAGGCAGCCAGGCCCGCAGTATTTTTTTTGCCGAGTTTGGAGAGCAAATTTTTGCGGTGGCTCTCGACGGTGTGAGGGCTGATGAAGAGTTTGTCGGCGATCTCGGCGGTCGTGTGCTCCTGGGCGATGAGGCGCAATACATCGCGCTCGCGGGGACTCAATTCAGCCTCCTCGGTGGGGTTTGGCGCTGGACTCTTTTTGCGAAAGCTGTCCATGACGGCATGCGTGACCTGCTTGGAGAAGAAGGTGCCGCCGATGTGTACCGTTAGTATCGCGTCGATAAGGTCTTGGCGACTGCTGTTTTTGAGCAAGTAGCCAGCCACGCCGAGCTCGATGAGTTTGGTGATGAAGTCGGCGCGCTCGTGCATCGTGAGCATGATGATCTTGATGTGCGGATGTGTTGTGCGCAGCTGCCGGGCGGTCTCGATGCCATCCAGCTCGGGCATGTTAATGTCGAGCAAGACGACATCGGGCAGCAGATGCGGGATCTGCCCTAGGAGTTGCCGGCCGTTGAGTGCCGTGCCGACGACTTCGATGCCTGCGGCTTGCTGCAAGAGCGAGCGCAGGCCGTCCAGAAATATCTGGTGGTCGTCTGCGATCATCAACTTAATCATGGTATTCCTCCTTCAAAGGTATGTCGATCAATGCTGTGGTGCCGTGCCCGGGTTTGGAATCCAAGACAAAATCGCCGCTGAGCGCCTCGATGCGAGCGCGCACATTGCGCAAGCCCATGCCCGGCTGCATGGCCTGCACCGCCAAGTCGATGCCACGCCCATTGTCTTCCAAGATGAGATTGAGGTGGTCTGCATGCCGCGAAAGCTGCAACGTGACTTGCGTCGCCTGCGCATGCTTGATGGCATTCGTGAGCAATTCCTGCACGGCCTTGTAGAGGCTCCTTTCGACGGGCAGCGGCAGGCGATTTTCCATATTGTGCGCATAGAGCTTCACTTGCAGCTTGCCCGCGCCCGAGATCGAGTCGGCGAGGTCGCGCAAGGCATTGACCAAGCCAAACTGCGCAATGGGCAGCCCTGCAAGGTCATGGGAATAGCGCCGCACCTCGGCACAAGCCTCGTCCAGCAATTGATCTGCCTTGGCTAAGGCGGCCTGTTGGGCAGTGTTTTGCAGATCGACCTGCGTGAAATACAGCTTCACGGTCGCCAAGAGGCTGCCGAGCCCGTCGTGAATCTCGGTCGCGAGGCGGTTCCGTTCCTGCTCCTGCCCCTCGACCAGCGCCTCCAAGGCGCGTAGCTCCTGGTCTTGCATGAGCTCGACGATGCGCAGGGCGTCTTGTTGCTGCCTGCGCAGATGCAGCTCTTGCTGGATGCGGTGGCGGCGGCGCTGAAAATGAACGATGAGCAAGGCGATGCCGATGCCCAGCAGGGCGATGATCGCGACTGCCACCAAGACCACCGTTTTGCGCCTGCCCTCAGAAACCAGCAGCTGATTTTCAGCCTCCGTTTCCGCGACTTGGTAGCGGGTCTCGGCCTCGGCGATCGCGGCCGACTTCTCGGCGCTGAAGAGGGTGTCATGCAAGGCTTGAAAAGCCTTGTAGTAGCGCAAAGCTGAGTCGGCATGGCCCGCTTGCTCGTGTGCCTGGGCGATGTTTTGGAGAATGTCTTGGCGCTGTGCGGCGTCGCCGCTTGCGTAGGCCAAGCTGAGCGCGGGCCTGAAAAAGCTGTCGATGGCCACTTGTGGCCGATGCAGGTCTTGTTGCAGCAGGCCCAGGTTGCTGAGAATGTTGGCGACCTCATTGTCTTCGCCCAAGCGCATCATCGCCACCTTGCTCTTTTCATAATAGTAGGCCGCCGAGTCGAGCGCGCCCAGCTGCTTGAAGGGGCCGCCCAGATTGTTCCAGCTACGCGCCAATTCGAGGGAATCGCCGATCTCCGATGCCAGGGCGCCCGCCATGCGGTAACAATCGATGGCCTTCGCAAATCGCTGCTCCTCCTCATGACAGACGCCAATGCCTTGGTATTGTTGGATCGCTTTTTCGGGCTCGCCCAAATCCAGATTGAGTTGCAGGGCGTGCTCAAAATAGGTGCGTGCCAGCGCATAGTCTTCTTGGTCGAGATAGACCCGGCCGATATTGCTGCAAACGATGGCGATCCCCGAGTTGTCGTTGATGGACTTGAGCAGGGGCAATGCGGCAAAATAGGCCTGCAAGGCGCGGTCGGCCTGACCGAGGTAGCGGTAGAGCACGCCCAAGCGCTTGTAGGAATCGATTTTGCCTTGCAAATATTGCGCAGATTGGCTGATTTGGAGCGCTTGCTGTGCCAATGCCAATCCGGTTTGTGGATCGGTTTGCCGCAATGCCCAAGCCCATTCGTTGAGGCTGTCTGCTTGGGCGGTGGGCGATTCCAGCTTTGCGGCGACCGCTAGCAAACTGTCTTGCAAGGCTACCGGGCCAGCCATCGCGTGGCCAGCCCAGCAGCATAGCAGCAGGCAGATGATCGCGAATGCGGGTCTAGATTTCATTCATTCGAAGATACACTTACAATCCACCCAAGTCAAAAGGTTTGATGTCAGCTACGCTATGCCGTATCTTACCTTCCCCTTTTTTGGCGCCTTTGGCATCCAAGACATCAATATGCACAAGATCGACATTCTCGGCTGCAAAGTTTTCGCTTTCGCCATGCCAGACGCCTTGCAATGCGCCTGCGGTTGCGACCTCGCGAACGGTGATCGTGCGGTGGTCGGCACCATTGAGCGGCTCGACCGTGATGGTATAGGCAAATCCTGCGGCGCGCTGAATGGCGAGCAACAACTTGAAAGGCTTAGCGGAATTGTTTTGTTGCTTGATGAAGTAAGAGTGCGGGAGATACCTTTTGTCGGCGGGGAAATTGCTTGGCTGCAGCGTAATGTCTTCCAACCTAAATGTACTTCGATTGAGATCTTGTACAGGTACTCCGTCGATGGGAAAAGTCGTCACTTCGACGCTCGCGCCATTTGCATTGGGAATCGCGTACTGATTCAAGATCGCAGTGCCAGATGGAGCAATTTGCGTGAAGAGGATGGACCTCAGCGCCATGCCAGCGGTTCCAAGTCTATTGGTGACGCTGAAATCCAGTGTCGGATCCAGCGAAACACTCAAGGCATAGTCGAGATTGGTTACCTTGTGTATGTAGGAATATGGATGTATTGGATTCATAAGACTACCGTATTTAATAGTGTGAAATTATTCAAGAATTGGTAATTGGTAAGACAGCAATAGCGCATTAATGCGCAGGCGGAGTGGCAAGCCGACCCAGAGGCATTGTTCACCGCCCAAGCCCATGGCGATAGCACGATAATCGTATTTGCGAAGGCTGATGCAATTATCTGTCCCTTCAACAAAATCATCGTAGCCAGCGACCAAGATCCCCACGACTTCTCGCTCCCTGATCGGCAATATTGGGCTGCCAGAATTGCCCTTAAACATATCGAGATTCACCGCAAATCGCGCCTCATCGAGCTGTTTCACGTATTTGCCGACAAGCGATATTTTCAAGGGAATGCCCAGTGAAAAACCCATGGAAAATAGCTTCATCTCCTTGCGCGGATGCTCCGTATCCTTGGCCAATTTCAAGGGTTCTCTACCGACCACGGGCCTGCTGTTCCCGATTTTCTCGACGGGATCCAGGTGGATGAGGATCCAATCTTCGTCAGGAAACAGTCCTTGCGACAGCTTGCGGCCCGTATAAACGTTGGCCTCGTTGTGCTGCATCCATTGATTTGGGCCGACCGATCGATGGTCAAAAACATAGACAAGTTCTTCGTCGGGGATCCAACCATTTTCATCCGATAGATTGTGAGCCGCAGTGAGCAAGAGGTCGGCTCGGATCAAAAATGCAGTGCCGCGCACGATGCAAGGTTGGTCTCCAAAATTTCCGCAATATTCCTTGCCTTGGAATGCCTCTTTGATAATGGGCGCGAGATTGCGATGTTTTCCGGCCTTGTATTCTTCATGACGCACTTTTCGCACGACGGCGGCAATTGCTGTTGCAGTCGTTTGCGCGTCGTTGTGCAGGTCGTTGATCTCACCGTCCCTGACGAGGACTCTGCCTGCTCCCGATTCACGAAACTCGCGCCATTCTGCTGAATTGAAATCTGCGAAAGCATGATAGTCCATGCGATCATCAATTGCAGCCTTTCCGAGCGTTTCTGGATTTACAGTGAGCCTTGTCATCGTCTGAATCATGTTTTGGGGGTCCAGCTCTGCATCGTCTACTGGTGGGAATCCATGGAGCTTCTCATAATATTCCCTCAGCTCAGCAGATGAGGCACGTTCGATGTACAGCGCCCACGCCAATTCGATTTCCACTGCAGTTGGCGTGACAGGTGGTATTCCCAGCTCTTCCATGTTGGTATTTTGATCAAAGTACGATTTTTTCACAAGAAAATATATTGCGCTTCAACGCAAGCCTCCAACCTGAATGGCAGCCGATTGGCTACCATTCAGATTGAAGACCGCTGCTCACTCAACGACTACATCGTCGGCCGTGTCAAATGTCAGGTTTTCGCCTGTGTCGGGCAAGGCTCTTGCGGCTTTGAAGTGGTCTGTAAACCAGCCTTTGATCTTGGAGACACCGATGAGCAATTGCATAGCTGGGCCATCGACATGGTAGCCGACGCTGTGGGTGTTGGTAAATGAGACATCGACCTCGGCATTGGTCATGATTTGCGAGAGCGGCACATTTGCTTGCGCCTCCAATTCAAAAGTCGCGCCCGACTCGATCGACACGGCGACCACGGTACGCCCGGCGGTCACGATCTCGGTGATCACGACCCAAGCGCGCTCCCAGGTAAATGTCCCGTCTTGGTAGCCTGCGATCAGCTGCTTGCCGACCTCCTCCTTGTTCTCGATTTCATTGGTGCGCGCATCGAGCGCCTGAAAGAAAACGCTGTGATTGTTTTTCAGGGTGATCGAGGCTTTCGCGCTGCCCACAGGCTCGGCTGTTGCTCCGGCAGAGAGTTTCAGGTCATATTCGCCGCCGTCACAAAACAAGTGGTTTTCAGGAGATTGATCGACCCGCACTTTAAAATCGATGCCCTTGTCGCGGATATTGCCCTCCTTGGCGAAAATGCCGCCTTCAAAGGTGCCATAGTCGCCCAGCGTGCGCTCGGCGCCCGGCATCCAATTGGCGTAGAAGGATTTGAAGTGTTTGGATACCGCCTTGCGGTAGAGCCCTTGAACATTTTGAGCCATAATATATTTGGTTATTGATAAAGTAAAGAAATCTTGAAGTGGAGGGCTTAGGAATGGTTTTTCAATCCTTACCGCGTGAAATTGAAACTCAAGCCACAGTGGTGAACAATAATTGCTGCGACTTGCAACACCACAAAATTGCCGCATGCCCATCTCCGAATCGTCACTGATTCCAGCCATTTTGGAGCATCCCTGTTTTCAGGGATGGCGAGGGCTTGGCTATCTTGCGGGCTTGAAAAGGGAAGACTAGGAAGGATTTTAATCTCGCCTAGGGCAAGGTGTGAGCGCTACTCCGCCGAGGCGGATCGGCCGCGACGATGACCAGCCCCGCAGTCAAGGGAAAATGAATTTCACCACCAACCCGATCTCACCACTCCGCAAAAATGAATTGCCGTGGCTTTCAAACCACGGTCCTCAAGCAGATAGAAAATGAATTTCACCACCAACCCGAACTAACCACCAGCCCCGCAGAATGAATCGTTAGATCGCCACAGGCGATCTTTTCATTGGATTTCCTTGAGTGTTTTTTGCCAAGCTTCGATGGAATCTCCACTTCCAAAAATGACTTTTGAACGAGGAAAGCTATCGTCCAGCATGAATTCAGCGTACCAATTCCACTTCAAATGCGGAAAATGAAGATATAGTTCTGCCGACAGACCAACAAATGATGGGACGTCACAATCAATCGTCAACGTATCATTCGAGTTTACAACCATCATGAAGTATTTCTTTGAATATCCCACATGCAGTACTTGGTAGATCCCCATGAATGTGATATCTGCCCAATTGCCTGAAACCGACAAAATTTGATCGGAGTACGTGAAGCCATCTTTTCCTACCGATAAAACAATGCTCATATCCTGAGGATTGGGGCTGTTCTTTTTCCACGAATAGAACCTTGAAAAAACCAACCAAAGGCAGAATCCCCCGATGAGTCCAAATGCGAAAGCCAAGAGTATCAATAAGGCATCTCTTCGAATTGTGAAAATACCGAACGAACTTACCGCCCCAATTGCCGACAGGAAACCGATAGAAAACCAAACGACTCCAAATCTATTCGTAAGCAAAAATATATTTCTTTTCATCTCGATATCAATATGAGCCTGGGTGCCAGCCAAATCCTGACCAGATAGGTTGGCCCATTACCTTCTGATGGGGCAGCAGTGTTTGTAACCCAATGTCTTTCAGTCCACTTTCCCATCATACCGATACGGATAGAACAATGAAAGAGACTTTCCTGACTTTGAAATATTGATCAATTCACTGTCACCTTTTTTCTTCGACATTATGTCTCCAACTTGAAACAATCGGACTAGTATGCCGTCTGCTGCAATTTTTACCTTCGGCCATTCGGAAAAATCAAAATAGATACTTTTAAAAAGCCGAGCAGAATCTAATTCCGCAGACTCTTGGAAATAAAACACTTCACCCACGATCCATCTTGGTATTTGTTTTGAAATGTATTCTTGATACACAATAGCATCCACCTGCATTCCAAACTCCAAATCCAGAAAGACTTCATGGCTCTCTTGCAACGCTCGAGCCTCGCTCTCGCTATAGGAACTCCAACGATCTTGTTTACATCCAATGGATGCCAAGCACAGGAGTAAAAATACTATTTTCAAAAACGGAATCTTGGAGAATTGCAGCATAACTATTAATATTTCTTGCGTAAGACAGGTTGCCAGGGGCATCAGATGTGTGCCCCGGGGCGATTACAGTGTCCTATTAACGTTTTGCTGGGTTAGGTTTCAAAAGTATAGAGGATTTCTGCATTTGCGATGTAAAGTTCGATAAAATTTTCCAAGGAATTGGATATTACACTAAAAGAAAATTTGTGTGAAATAAGGATAATCGAATAGCCTTTGTCAATTGGATCTACAATACATCCATAATACCAACATTCCTGAAGAAAATCTGCGAAAATGAAGCATTGATCAAGAGCTTCATGATGACCTTCAGGAAATAGGTCACCAGCTGAAATCAAGAACTCGAGGGGATAGAACAAATACCCTTTGTCATCCACCCAGTTTGGGTAAAGATCCCCCATCCCATTTACTGCGGAAAAATACGTTCTAAAATCATCAGGGACGTGTATTCCTAACCTCCTTTCCACCTCATCAACACTACTTGACTCGTTGCCATTTTGCAAATAAATGCCTTGACTTCTCCAGTGATCGAGCAGATTTTCCATGTCTTCCTTACAAATTTAAGTACATCCCCAAAAACACCATTCAATAAAATAACGGAGACTCATTGAATTATTCAACGCCTAATTTGATAGCCGAGGCGTACGGGTTGCCAGAATACGCTAACGAACCTATAGATTCCCCGCATCTGGCCAGTTTGTCCAATGCAAATTCCCAAGTATCTGCGGTTTCCAAAGGAGAGGATCTCCTTCCGAAAGCACTTGTGCCATTAGCTGATAAGATTCATGCTCACTTGGTGCGATTTCAGAATCGTCAGAATGATACCAATCGTCCAATGTCATAAGTATGGGCAAGTCTGGCTCCAAACGTATTCGAATTTCATCCATTCGCGCGGAAAATAGTTGCGGATGCTGAATGCTTTGCAGTCGCAACATAGACAGGCGATCGATCTTAGGAGGGGAGTCCGCATTAAAATCAAGCATAATATGATTATCCCGATAATGCTCTAGGTTCTTGTCGATTTCAACCACAATCCCACGAATGCGAACGTACTGATGTAATTCGGAAATATACCAATATTGCTGTGTTCCCCCCTCAAATGAGAGTTCAGATAGTTGATGCTTTGAACACAATTCTATTTTCATAAGATTCGACCCAAAATCCGGAAATTCGGGATTCACCTTCAGGCAATTTCCAAAATAAAATAGCTGTATAATTGCTGCCATAGAACTAGTATGGTACCCAGTTGCTTCAAAAACTGTTGCCCACTTACCCTCGCTCCGAAATAGATGTGCTTTTGCAGAAATTGGGGCGAAATAGCCGTCAGCAGGATAGAAAAACATGTCATTTTCAGGAAGATATAACCATGCCTGATCCCAAATTGATAAAATTTCAGACGCTAAATTGGATTTTATCATCTTTGCATTATTTTTCTTCTAAGTAACTGCCTAGCCGCCCCTTTTTACGCTGCGTCCTTTGGGATCGTCAGCTTCTGCGTGGCAGTCCAAGTTCTTCTTTCATGTGCCATAAGAAATCCTCCCCCCAATTTAGGCAAAAGTAGTCCAATGGTTTAGGGGTGCGTTATATCATAAACCCATACGAACCCAGTCCCAAATAGCAGCCAAAAATGCAAGCCCAACTAAACACCCCAACAACTGCTAACTGCTAACTGCTACCTGCTACCTAATCTCTCACCTCCCCAAAAACTCCCCTATCCCCTCCACAATCCGATCATTGATCCGATCCAGCGACTCGTGGCTCCACCCGCCGATATGCGGTGTGAAGATCACCCGCTCATTTTGAAAGAGTTGCTCCATGGCTGCCTTTTGCGTCGGGGTCAGCGTCGGCAGTTTCTCATTTTCCAGCACGTCCAAGCCTGCCGCGATCACCTGCCCGCTTGCCAGGGCCTCGACGAGGCCTGCGAGGGGCACGATCGGACCTCTTGCGAGGTTGAGCAACCAGATCGGTCGTGCAAACTCTTTCAAAAATGCTGCATCCACCCAGCCCTCTGTCTCAGCGGTCAAGGGTATATGCAGGCTCAAAATGTCGGATTGGGCTTGGATTTCCGCCAGGCTCGCTTCCTGCACCTGCGCATTGCCAAAGCCCTGCTTGTATTTGTCATAAGCCAGCACGCGGCATCCGAATCCCGAGAGGCAACGGGCGACTGCCGAACCGGTATTGCCGTAGCCGATAATGCCCACCGTCTTGCCATACAACTCTGTGCCACGGTTTTCCTCGCGGCGCCACTGCCACGCATGCACCTGCCGGTCTGCCCGCGCGATGTTGTGCATGAGGCACAGCAGCATCCCCACGGCCTGCTCAGCCACGGGAATCGCATTCGCGCCCGGCGTGTTGAAGGCATAAATACCGTTCGCTTCCAACAGCGGCAGGTCGAAATGGTCCATGCCCACCCCGGCGCGGCAGATCATTTTCAGGCGCGGACCGTGGCGGAGCAACTCGGCATCGGCATTGACCTTGGAGTTCATCACGAGGATGTCGACCTCGGCCAAATTGGCTTGGATCTCGGCGCGCGTCCAGTCGGGTTCGTAGCGCATCGGGTGCCCGAGGGCCCGCAGGGCGGCCAGCATCTGCTCGGGAAAGGGATCGATCAGGAGTATGTTCATCAAGCTTCTTTTTCCAAAACAGCCTTGAGACCCGCGATGCAGGCCTCCATGTCGGCGAGGCTCACGTGGCCGAAGTGGCCCACGCGCAACACCAAATCATCCAATTGGTCTTGGCCGCCCGCCGTCTCGATGCCATGCTCCAAGACCAGCCGCTCGCGCAGCCGGTCATGGCTGCGGCGACCGAAACTCACCACCGTGAGCGCATCGGCATTGCCTGCGCCGTAAACGTGGCCGCCCAGATCTTGCAAGGCAGCCTTGAAATAGCGGCTCATCGCATGGGTTGCATTCCACACGCCGGGCATGGTCTGCGCGCGCATCTGAGCAATCGCCGCCTTCACACCATTAAACAACTGCATGGGCGGGGTAAATGGATAGGACCCTTGCGTGAGGTAGCGGTGGTAATGCCCGAGGTCGCGGTAGTCGGCCGCCTCGGGATAGACCAAGCCGGCAGCAGCAAGTGGACCCACGGCCACATAGACTGTGCCTGTGGGATTGAGCAAGCCTTTTTGACTAGCCGCCACAACGCAATCGAGTTGCCAGGCATCCATATAAATGGATTGTATGCCCACGCTACAGATGCCATCGACGACGATCAGCTGTTGCGGGGCGGCTTCTTTGATGGTGAATGCGATTTCCTCCAAGTCGATGGCCACACCCGTGGAGGTCTCCACATGCGTGAGCACCCAGCCGCGCAGACGAGGGTATTCTTGAAGGATCTTTTGGGCATGTGCGACGGTGAATGCATGGCCCCAAGCCACCCCGAGGGGGATGACCTCCAAGCCAAGCGCCATCCCAAAGGCGACCCAACGCTGCGAAAACTTGCCCATCGCAGGAATCGCCACCTGATCGCCGGGCTTAAAAAGGCTGAACATCGCAGCCTCCACCCCAAAAGTCCCCGAGCCCGGCATGCCGATCACTAGTGAATTGGTTTGGAATACATATTGCAAATCGCCTTGCAAAGCCTCAAAAAAGGCATCAAAAGCCGCAGTGCGTTGATGAATAACCGGTTGCGCGATGGCATCCATCACAAAAGGCGGCACAGCCACAGGGCCAGGATTCAAAAGGATAGGGTGCACAGATGACATGCGGCAAATGTAAATGAAGTGCAACCAAAGTCTGTAAGCGGATAAGAATTTTTAGG
This sequence comes from Bacteroidota bacterium, assembly GCA_031424495.1. GTDB lineage: Bacteria > Bacteroidota > Bacteroidia > J057 > JADKCL01 > JADKCL01. Next base: position 14,319 of record JANPHP010000470.1, read on the forward strand.
AAGGCTGGCGGATGGGGGGCGAATAAAATGGGGGTTGGATGGTGGGGGGCCATTCCATGGAGTAATAGATTTGGTAGGGACGCGATGCCTCGCGTCCCTACCAAATTTATCCATCGCGCCCGAACCAAATTTCCCCATCGGGACCCAACCAAATTGTGTCGTGATTTCGGGTAGGGACGCGATGCATCGCGTCCCTACCCGAAATCA
>JANPHP010000471.1:0-9361 GCA_031424495.1 Bacteroidota bacterium
GGAATGATACCCGAAGTAGCCGAAAGGGTGATCAGGTTGTTGTTGATGTCGGTAGCCGAGATCGACCTGCAATAGGTTTGGCCGACGTTCACCACCACGTTTGGTGCCTGAACGACGACTGGAGGCGTATTGTTGCAGTTCAAGACGTTGATCTGCATGTCACGCACGACAGAGCCGATCACCACACCGTTGCGATACTCATCGGCACGCAAGCAGATGACCGCGATTTGGCCGACAGTCGTAGGCGTAAAGGTCAGCACGCCCGTGTTGGGATTCAGGTTGATACCTGAGCTGGAAGCCACAGGCGACAAGCCGTTGAAACCGGGGTTGTAGTTCACGCTCACGCCATTGCCTTGATAGCAAGTCTGGAGTGTGTAGATGATGTTGTCGCCGTCGGGATCAAATCCGTTGGGGCTCAAGGTGGCAGGCTGGTTTGCACAGAACTGTGCAATCGGCCTGTTCAAGAACGTAGGCGAGCTGTTTTGGATGCCTGTGCGGAAAGTCGCATAGATGTACAGAGACTGTGCACCAGCATTGTTCACCGTGGTGATCGCTGCATTGCGCGCATTGTTGGTCGCTTCGATACGATAGTTCGTATTCGGCGACAATGTGATTACGAAAGAGTAGATGTGCTCCTCGATACCCCTCACGCCGACCGAACTCGGGCAAGGCGATACTTGGCCGGGGCACAATGGAGTGATGTCGTTCAATGCAGTACGGTTCAGTGTGAGCACTTGCGTACCGCCAACTGATAGATTCACCATGTTTGCCGAAGCCGTAGTGCCCAAGGCGATGCCCTGACAGTCACGGTAGACTTTCTCGGTGATACGATAGCTCTCGCCTGTGAGCCATTCGATCTTGAATTCGGCGCCGGCGTAGTGAGAGGCCCAAGAAGAGCCTGTCATCAGCAGCAGCATTGCCATCGCAAATAGGCTCTTGAAGAGCCCTCGCGATGTTCTCCGACATCGAACACTGTTCAATGCCGTGGACATTGGTGTCTTAATCTCCATAATTAACCTTTAAAATGTAAGAATAAATCAAAATAGAATCTCGTTTCTCTGACCTAAAGCCCCAAACCTGAGGCCTTCATTTAACTTTTTCATCTTTCTTCCATGCTGCTGAGTATGCCAATACCCATCTGCGAAGAAGTTACGATGGTGTAAAGCTAGCAATATTGATGAAAATCTTACACGGTTTCTTAAAATAAAGTCAACTTTCCTTCATTGGTTGACCAACCCGCATCATGAATGCCTCACAATCAGCACAGAATAAACCACGTAAGATTTCAACACTTTGAAATAAGATCACTGGAGAGCACCCAAGAGGGTAGTTGAGGTAAGAAACCGATGCGACCAAGGCCAAATCAACCGATTGCACCATGGGATCGAAGCGTACCACTACCTGCGTGATCAAAGTGACCTCGCTGGGGATGAGGGACGGTGAGCATGAGGAGATTTGTGCTTTGCACTACCCAAAAGTTTCGACCACCAGGGTTGTGGTCGCTAGGCCTTTGAAACCGCCTTTGTCTTGCAAAAGCCTCCAACCAATACATCCCTCCTCAGAAATCTTCTGTACGCTGGCCAGAAGCACAGCCGATAGCTGGACCGGCGAGGGTCGCAAAGCCCCAACGCAGAGCGCGTGTGTTCACGATGCCATTGCCCAAGAACCTATCAAAGGGGGAAACGACCTGGAGAAATGCCATATTGGAATTGAAGGAGTTGACGACCTGCGGCAAATAGGCGCCGAGCAAGACGCCGAGGGTCATCAACGGCAGCAGAGCGGCAGTTGCATCGATCAAGCGGAATATTTTGCGCCCCCTTGCTGAAACCAGCGCTATCGGATTGCTCGATCGCGTGCTAGCCATTCTCAATCAGGCCTACGAATGGGCGGTCGAGTCCAAGCAAGTGGGGTGCCGTGCCGACGGGAGCCCGTATTCACTGTTGGAACTGCGAAAAGAAATCGAAGCTTCTCAGGCCGAGTTCGAAGCTGGGGAGTATCTGACGATTGGGGAGCTACGCGAGTAGTTCTCAACTTGGATTCTACTTCCTTGTTGTCAACATTGCTAATTGGCCACGATTCCTGTCAGTATGCATGAGGATTGTCATTTCGAGTGACCACAAGCTTGCGCTTGCCTGTTGATCGATTGACAAAACCGCCATGTCATGCCGAGCGGAGCGCAGCGGAATTGTCATCCCGAGCGTAGCGCAGCGGAATTGTCATCCCGAGCGTAGCGCAGCGGAGCCGAGGGATCTTGAGCACCGATACACCTCCAACTCAGCAGCCTCCCTGTCCCATCATAACGATTTTATTGATTCTTTCAAGCTATTGATTATCAGCGCTATTAATAGCTTGCAATTGGTGCCGGAGTGATCGAGGAATCCGCCTAGGCGGAGAGCCGATCACGTAGCGGAGAAATATAGCGCTGCCAGATACACCCCTTGCTTGAAAACTCCTATTTGCTAGTCCCGACAAGAGCGCCGCATCAGAACGGCCATTTAATAGGAGGTGTATCAATTGGCGCAATCCCGCACCATGTACGGGACGATACGTTTTTTGGCATTTGCTGCGGCTCTTACAGAGGCTTGCAAATACCAAAAAACTCCAGTCGAAATGACCAGGTATTTGGCTTATCGGCAAATTTCCCAACAAGCATAATATCAATTGAGCAGTAAATATCCCAGCTTAAAAAGTAAACCGATCAATTAAAAACGGTCTGAGATCGCAGCGTCAATATTGTTCTTTGCATCCTTTGCGAATGCATCGATTAATCCATCATCCCCCTACCCTACTCCGTCAAATTCAAGGCCACCAAATCCACGGCCAAGACCTTTGAAATCCCTGTATTTTCCATCGTGACGCCATACATGACGTTGGTGCTCGCCATCGTGCGTTTGTTGTGGGTCACGATGATGAATTGCGAGTCTTTGCTGAACTCACGGATGATGTTGTTGAATTTGTCGATGTTGGCATCGTCGAGCGGTGCGTCCACCTGCATCGAAAAGGCGCCGTGCACGACGCCAAGCGACATCATCGGCAGCAGCACGCCATCGGCAAGCCCTTGCGCATTTCATTCCATTTTGCCTATATTCGCTTATGGTAAATGATCAAGAGGTTGAATCGATCAAGCGGAATATTTTACGTTCCCTTGCTGAAACCAGCGATATAGAGTTGCTCAATCGCGTCCAAGCCATTCTCAATCAAGCCCACGAATGGGCTGTCGAGTCCACGCAAGTGGGTTTCCGTGCCGACGGGAGCCCATATTCCTTGGCCGAACTGCGCAAAGAAATCGAAGCTTCGCAGGCCGAGTTCGAAGCTGGGGAGTATCTGACGATCAAGGAGCTCAAACAAGAGTCCCAATCGTGGAAGTGACAATTTACGAGGTCATCGTTTCACGAAGGGCACGCGCCGCCTTGATCGCGATTTACCGCTACCTCCTCCTTAACGTATCCGAAGAAACTGCAGACAAGGTAAAGGACGCATTGATGAATCTTGCAGAAAGCCTCCGCGAGCATCCCACCAGATATCCCAAAGAAGCCTGGATTAAGCTAGAAGGATCCGATATTCGTTCGACTGCAGTTTACAACTACAAGATCATCTATGAAATCAAGGGAACCCAAGTGAGAATTCTGAATTTCTTCCATACCAAACGAAATCCAGCAGACATGCTTTAGCCCCCCACCCTACTCCGTCAAATTCAAGGCCACCAAATCCACGGCCAAGACCTTGGAAATCCCTGTATTTTCCATCGTGACGCCATACATGACGTTGGTGCTCGCCATCGTGCGTTTGTTGTGGGTCACGATGATGAATTGTGAGTCTTTGCTGAACTCACGGATGATGTTGTTGAATTTGTCGATGTTGGCATCGTCGAGCGGTGCGTCGACCTCATCAAAAATGCAAAATGGAGCGGGCTTGAGCAAATATATTGCGAATAGCAAGGCGACCGCCGTGAGCGTCTTTTCGCCACCCGACAATTGGTTGATGCCCAGCGGCCTTTTGCCTTTTGGCTTGGCCATAATATCGATCGGGCTCTCCAAAACATCCGCCGGATTTGTCAACTCCAAATCGCAGGTATCGCCAGCATAAAACAAGTGCTGAAACACTTCTTTGAAGTGTTTGCGGATCGCCGTAAATGCCTCCTGAAACTTCTCCGTTGCCGTCGTGTCGATCTCTGCGATCGTGTCGAGCAGCGTCTTGCGCGCGTCCATGAGGTCGGTCTTTTGCGCATTGATGAAGTCATAACGCTCCTTCATCTCGTCATAAGCCTCGACCGCCATCGGATTGATCTCGCCATAGGTATGCAGCTTATGCCGCAGCTTGAGCATTTCACCCTCGATGTCGTCGGCGTTGTATTGGGTGATGTCGCCCTCAAACAAGTCCTCCTCGTCGAGGTCGCTGATATCTACCTGAAACTCGACAGTCATGCGCTCCTTAAGCCCGTTGAGTTGGATCTTGATGTCGGTGACGCGGTCGCGAATCGCATTCTTCTGCTCCTCCATCCCCTCCTTTTCCTTGCGCGCCACCCTGATCATGTCCTCAGTCGCGTTCAGGTTGATGCGCATCTGTCCGGCGACCTGCTCGAGTTTGCCGGTGCTGTCTTCCTTGAGTTTCTTTTCGGTATAAAGCGCCACCATCTCGTCGTCGTTTTGCAGATTGGTCTGCACGAGTTGGTGGATGTTGTCTTTGGTTTCTTGGAGTTCCCTGCGATTTTTGTCTTCGCTGTCTTCGAGGTTTTTGATCGCCTCGGTCTTTTGCTTCTCGTCGCGCTCGAGCATGTCCAGGTGATTTTTTTGCTGAATGCTCTGAATGTTTTGCTGATTGAAGGCTTGACTCTTTTCATTCAGGTCGGCCTGGCAATTTTCAAACATGCGCCTTGCCTCTTCCAAGATGCCGGCCTTTTCATTGAAGTCGTGGCGCAGGTTTTTAATCACTGGGCCGAGGCGCTCGGTCTGCTCCTCAAATTCCACAATCTGCCGCTCGATGATCTCGCTGCGCTCGCCTGCCCGCAAGATAAACTCGCGGTATTCCTTCTCACGCGCCTGCAACACGCTCAGGTCGCGGTGCTTGCGCTGATACACATTGTTTTGCGTCTCCAGGTCCTTGCCATAGGTCTGCGCCTTGTACTGCTGCTGCTTGGCCTCCAGATCGATGAGATCAGACTTCATGGTGGAGAGCTCCTTTTCCAAGGCTTTGATTTCCTTGGCGAGTTTCTCCATGTTTTTGGCACGGCCGAGGCGCTTGCCTTGAAACAGGCCCACGCTGCCGCCGCCGAGTGCAAACTTCTTGCGCTGCATCGAGCCTGATTCCGTGAGGAAATAGGCCTCCTCGGGCAAGTCGGCTGGGATTTGCGCTTCTTCCAATACAAGGTAGACGCGGTCGAGCAAATAGGCCGCAAGCGGTTGGTACTTTTCGGCGACCTCGATCAGCTCCAAGGCAGGCTTGGCGCCATCGACGGCCACGATCGGCTTGGGCTTATAAGTCGCAAGTTCCTCCAAAATGAAGAAATTCGCGCGGCCCTTGGAGGCGTTGGCGAGGAGTTGGATGGCCTGCATGGCGTCGGCGCGGGTGTCGACGACATAATAGCTCATGTAGGGGTCGAGCAGGTTTTCAAAAGCGACCTTGTACTGATCGGTCGTGAGGAATACGTCGCTGAGCAAGGGCGCGTCCTTGATCCAAGCTGCTTCTTTTTTCAGGTATTTGACGCTGTCGGGAAAACCCTCCAGGTTCTCGACGAGGCTCTTGGTGAGGTTGTATTCATTGGTGCGGCTGTCGAGGCCGCGGTTGCTTTTGTAGATCGCATCCTTCATGGCATCGATGGCCTTGCTATTGCCCTCGATGTCGAGGTCATTCTGCGTCTTGAGTGCCCGCAAGGAATTCACCTCAATCTCCAAGGCGGCGACTTCGACGGTGAGCGTGGCGAGATTGGCGGCAAAGCTGTCGAGTTCATCGGTTTTGGAGGTGCGATCGGCTTCGTTGCGCTCGATTTCCTTGTTCAGGCCCTCGATTTGAATGAGCTTGATCTCGCGCTCCTTTTCGAGGCGGCTCAGGTCTTGCTCCATGGTGCGGTGCACCTCGGTGTACCCGTCGACCTGCTCCTTGAGTTCTTCAAATCGGCCTGCGACCTCTTCACGGGCGACTTTGAGCTGCGCGAGCAGTTTCTGGGCATCGCCTGCGAGCTTGGCGACCTCGATGCGGCGTTCGCTCACCGATTCCAGCTCTTCCTTGATGCGGGTGTAGTTCTTGCGGTCCTTCTCGAGTTGGTCGCCGATGGCAAATTCGCGCTGCTGCAAGTACTTGAGGCGCTCATTTTTGATGGATTTCTCCTTCTCGATCTCCTGGATGCGCGCGTTGTGGGCGTTGAGGTCCTTCTGCGAATTGGAGAGGCGGTCCTCGTTCATCACCTGCTCCTTGCGCAGCTCTTGCAAGCGCGCCTCGTGTTTGGCGATTTGGCTCTGCATGCCGCCGAGCTTGTCGCCAAATGTGCGCTCCTCCAGTTCGATGGCCTCGTAAGTGCTGCGCAGGCTGCGGATGGAGAAGTAGGCGTGCCGCGAACTCACCGTCTTGTATTCGGCCTTGATCTCAAAGTATTTGCGGGCCTTTTTGGCTTGGGACTCTAGGCTCTTGAGCTGCTTTTGAATCTCAAAGAGAATGTCCTCGACGCGCTCGAGGTCACCTTGCGTCTCCTCCAGCTTCTTGAGCGTCTGCTTCTTGCGAATCTTATATTTCGAAATGCCAGCAGCCTCCTCAAACAAGATGCGCCTTGAGTTTTCCTTGTCGTTGAGTATGTCGTCGACCATTTTGAGCTCGATGATGGCATAGCTGTCGGGGCCGATGCCGGTGTCGAGGAAGAGGTCGTGGATGTCTTTGAGGCGGCAGGCGACGCCGTTGATGTTGTATTCAGACTCACCGGTGCGGTACAACTTGCGGCTGATGGCGACGGTGGTGTACTCCGTGGGGAGGATGTTTTTGGTATTCTCAAATGTGAGGACCACCTCCGCGAAATTGGCCTTTTTGCGCTTATTGGTGCCGTTGAAGATGATGTTTTCCATCTTCTCGCTGCGCAGCTTGCGGGTCTTTTGCTCGCCAAGCACCCAGCGCATCGAGTCCACGATATTGCTTTTGCCGCAGCCATTGGGGCCCACGATCCCTGTGATCCCCTTGTCAAAGAGGAAGGTCGTCTTGTCGGCGAAGCTTTTGAAGCCGTGTATTTCTAGGCTCTTGAGTTGCATTTCTGGGGTTGCAATCCTACATTTACCCGTATGAAGTTTGAAGTCATCATCGCCATCGCCATTGTTTGGTTCATCATCAGAACCATACGCAGAGCCGCGAATAAGAACAAAGCCAACCTTCAAACGGGTGGCCAAATTAGCAATAATTCCGCGAATGAGTCTGAGAATTTTGCAGCGAGAGACACCTTGCTGGCGCAAATGAGGGCGATTGAGGCCGAATCGGAAGGCCGCTCGCAAGAGCGCATCACGCAGGACTACACAGCACGGATCGTCGATCCGTTTTTGGAAACTCCCCGCTCACTCGAAGACAATGTAGAGCGCCGCTCGACGCGGTCGCTGGAAGACAATTCTACCGACCATTACAATGAGGAGCAGTTGGTCGCGCAGTACGAGCAGCGTCACGCGCAGGGCAAGACCGTCGCTCACCACAAACATCAATTGTTTCAGGAACAGAAGGACCGCCAAAAGGCGATGCGCCACAACAGCAGCGCCCACAAGCCCGCATCCGCCCGTGCCCATGAGATCACCCACTCCGCCGCGCCGTCCAAAACCAAACGTGCCGAGCGCCGCAAAGAGGTCGTGCATCCACTCGCCGCAGCCCTCAAGGGCAAGGATGGCTTGAAACAAGCCTTTATGCTTGCTGAAGTGTTGAAGCGCCCTGAGTTTTGAACTGAAGCTCCTAGCTTGTTCAGAACGATGTCCCAGCGCTACCAAGATTTAGCTGTCAAATAGCTACCGGGACATCCCCCTACATTTTACCAACCCTTTACAACCGATCCTCGCTTTGGGGCTCCTTCAGATCCCGCCGCGCGGCTGACCTCCGTGTAAGAGCCTTCAGCGATCGCGGCCATCAAGCTTAGTTTATGACTTGGAGCTAGACCGCCACAGAGGCAGTCGACTAGACCTGCTCCATTGATCAGCAAGACTTTGCGGGATGAACTTGCATACGTATTCCCAAACGGTGCACGGTTTGGGCGAAAATCGATCGTAAGCACATTCCCAAACGAAGATCGCCTGGGATACATCCCCATTTTCTGGAATCCAGGCATGCTCGCCCAACCCAAAACTACTTTCTAATCCAATCCTAAGCCTATGGTCATATCTAGGCTACAAACCGAAGGTAGCTTTGCGGAAAATTTGTACTTAAGATTAAAATATGAAGCATTTAATACTCTTTACATTGACCTTGCTCGGATTCAATCTCGCTCAAGCTCAATGTGATCAATTATTCTTTTCTGAATACCTAGAAGGCGCAAGTAACAACAAGGCCATCGAAATTTACAACCCGACTGCTGCAGCCATCAACCTCAACAACTATGTGATCTATCGCTATAACAATGGCTCGGTGACACCGACAGACAGCCTTTTCCCACAAGACATCCTTGCGGCCGGCGATGTCTGGGTTGCTGGCAACCCCAGTGCCATCCCCGCGATCCTCAGCGTGTCTGACACGCTGCACACCATCACCTTTTTTAATGGTGATGATGCATTGACCTTGTTTCAAATCAATCCTCGCGTGCAACTGGATGCTATCGGCCTCGTCGGCAACGACCCCGGTGTGAACTGGCCCGTGGGCACAGGCGCTACAAGTGAGTTCACGCTCGTGCGCCAAGTGGGTGTGCAGGCGGGCAACACCAACTGGGCGGTGGGCGCGACCCAATATGATGTGTATCCCCAAAATACCACGACCTACCTTGGCAGCCATACGATGACACCCTGTGTGGCCCCGATATTCCCAGTGATCCAATTTGCAAACTCCAGCACGCTCACGACCGAGGCCGCAACCACAGTGACCATCACGGTAAGCATCTCCAATGTGAATCCGCTCACGGCGACCTCGGTCGATGTCGTGGCCAATCTCGGTGGCACCGCCACGGGTGGCGGCGTCGATTACACTTATGCCACCACAACACTCACCTGGCCTGCGAACGACAGCACGCCACAGACGGTCACGATGAGCATCGTGGATGATGGCCTCTTTGAGCAAAGCGAAACGGTGATCCTCGATCTGCAAAACGCCACCAACAATGCAACCCTTGGCGGCAATGCAAGCCATACCGTCACGATTCAAGACAATGACTTTCCTACCTATACCATCGGCGCTGTGAATGACGTGGATAGCCTCGGCGTCG
>JANPHP010000472.1:0-7125 GCA_031424495.1 Bacteroidota bacterium
ACCGTGGGTCACGATCCTTGATCGTGACCCACGGCTATCCAAGTGACTGCCCTTCGGGCAAGAATATTTTCACGCAACTGTGTGTGTGTGTGTGTGTGTGTGTGTGTGCAGTTCCGCATTGCCCGATATCCCCCCCATTTGCCCAAATCCAAAACTCTTGCTACCTTTCCTCATGGCAAAACACTACACGCTGTTGGCAATCATGCTGTTGCTGGGCATCATGCCCATGGCTGCACAGCAGATGGCCGCTTTTGACACGACAGCCTACCTGCGCTTCAACAACGCGCCCGATTATTTCAAGCACCTTTATGCACGCGAGCACGACTCGCTGCTGCCGCCAGTCAAGATCATCCGGCATGTGAATGTGCTGCACCACAAGTCCAAACGCAAGTGGAAACGCTTTCGCACCGTGATCGTGCGGGGCGACTCGATCTGGAAGATGCGCTCTTCCATCTTTCCTACCCGCAAGAAGGACCGAGCCGTCGTCACCGCTGGCCATCAATACCTGATCCCCGGTATGATCGACATGCATATGCACCACATGTGTACCGATGAGCGCCTGGAACTGCTCTACCTCTTCAATGGCATCACCGCCGCGCGGGAAATGAACGGCTGGGTGGACCGCGTCGAACAAAGGCGGCTCATCAGGGGCAATATCCTGCTCTGGCCTGATTATTTTGTCGCCAAATCGACCTTCGACAGCATAAACACCGACTTGGTCAAAACGCACGATGGACCCTATTTCTTCAATCTGACGACCATCCTACAGCAACAAGAATGCGACTTTCATCTCATCGGCAATCAGTTGTCGACCGCGATGCTCGACAGCAGCGTCGCGCTCGCCGAGCGCTATGGAAAACCCATTGTATTGAAGATGAACGTCCGCCGGCCCCTCACGGGTTCGCTCGCATCCCCCAATATCTACACCGCAGACAAGCTCGATGGCTTCATGGGTTGCAGCGGACTCATGCCCATCGCAACCGAAGACGACTATGACTTGCTCGTGCAACGCGGCATCGCCTTCGTGCCCTGCATCAGCAACTTCCCGATGGACTTCACGACCTACGCAACGAAGTTTCTCACCGCGCCTGAAAATCCCTACATCACCGAGGTGGAGCGCGAAGAGTGGACCAACTTTTACATGAATCCCGCAGGCGTGCGCGACTCGCTCTATGGGCAAATCACAAATCGGCGGGAACAAAACAACGCGATCACCCGCGAATTCCTGAAACGCGGCGGCACAGTCCTCGTCGGCACGGAAACGGGGCCGGGCCATCTACCCCTCAACGTGGCTGGCTTCGCATTCCACAACGAACTCGAGGAACTGCAAGCCGTGGGCATGACGCCAAGGCAGTTACTCGACGCGGCCACGCGTGACGCAGCCGCGACCCTCAAAGTGAGCGACCGTATCGGCACAGTGCGCAAGCACCACCGCGCCGACATGGTGCTACTCACCGCCAATCCACTTGCCGACATCCGCGCGACGCGCGAGGTCACGGGCCTCATGCTCAGAGGCATCTGGTTTGACCGCCAAGAACTCACCGAAATGAAAAAAGTAGCCATCAAACTTCGTTGATATGGAAATGCCCTTCAAAAGAGAATTTGTCTGCGATCAGAAACAAGCTGCCGACATCGCGCGCGGCGATACCTATTGCCAACAGTGCCAAAAGCATGTGCTCGACGCGCAGAACTGGTCCACAGAGGAAATTTCCTTCAGACTCAAACATGCCGGCGGCAGCATGTGCCTGAGCTTGAGCGATTCCCAATTGCAAGACGGCAAGCTGGAACTCGCCATCGTACACGCTGTGCCGCGCAGATTGCGCTTTTGGGAATTGTTTTTGTTGAGCCTCGTCTTTGCATTCGGACTCGCCAATGGCGCGAGCGCTCAATTGATGTCCCCGCAAGATTCAAAAGCCATCGATCAGATTTATGATACTTATGCGCAAGCCTGCGTCTACGTTGGCGACCGCACGCAAGGCACCATCGGGCTTCCGCCAGGCATAATGGATTGGGACAGCCTCGGAGCGATCGACCGGCTGCAATATGGCGGGCGCGAGATCATCGTCTTGAGCGAACCCATCTTTTTCTTTCCGAGAGGCACGGAGATCTGCCTCACCACTGTGAACAACAAGGTGATCCCAGAAATGGTGCGCCCCTGGCAGACCATTTTCAGATCGATGGAGGTGATCATGGACTTTCCGTGGAAAGTCATCATGATCTATGGCCACGCCGACCCGAGCGAGCCTGATCCACAGGCCCTGAGCCTCGCCCGCGCCAACTTTGTCGCCAACCAATTGCGCTATTGGGGCATCCCCAACAAGATCATCGTCAAGGCCATCGGCACCGGGCAGCCCTATGAAGACACACCCTACAAAAACTACGACGGCAAGGAAAGGCGCGTGCGCATTGTGTTATTGGAGCCGGGGCAGGAATGATATTGACCCTATGTCATCCCGAGCGTAGCGCAGTCCCGTATAACGTGCGGGAAGGGATCTTGAGCACAGATTCACCTCCAACACAACAGCCACCCAGTCCGATTACAACCAATTTATTCATTTTTTCAATCCAATGATCATCCGCAAAAATGCACAGCGTGCCGGATGACGAAGAATACGAGGAGGAAGTCGAATGAAAACAAAATCCTTGCTGCGCAATGTATTAAAAGGCATCCCAATGAGCCTGCTCTGCATGTCTTTGTGCACCACCATCGGGTGGGCACAAATCACCGCGCATTACGAAAACGGGGACATTGCCACTGGGAAAATGGACAGACGCACGGGGGAGCGAACCGGTTGGTGGAAATATGACAACGGATGGGGTCAGCACATATTGGATAGCTACTACGCTCCCAAAAGCAATAAGCTTCTCAAACAAATTGAATACCACTACCATCCCAACGGCCAATTGATAGAGACTGGATTGAGTGAGGGCACCTATCTTTCAAAGTCAGGAAAATGGATAGTATATGATAGCACGGGGAAAATATTGCGCACCGAGCATTACCTGGACGGTCGCTTGCATGGCCGCACACGCCTTTTCCCTGAGCATTGCACGGTCCGCAACCGATATGGCCTTTCAGGACTCGATCTCTTCAACTCCCATGGCCAACGCATGGTCTTTTTGTTCACTTATGGCCTTGGCAGATTTGGCGACAATAGCGCCAATATCGATCGTTTTGCCTGCATAGAATATCCCATCGCAGGCTGCGTTGTGCGCCCCAAAATCATCCGCCGCGCACTCCGCCACAATTTTTTTGTGAACCTCTACCAGTTCACGCGCTTTGGTTTCAGGTGGAAAAAGAAGTTCTTTGATCTTGCTAGTTACCGGCGAGGGACGCCTTATACCAATGATATTTGAATCATCCATCACCCTTTTTCATGAAAAATAAGCTGATCCTCATCCTCTTGCTGCTTGGCAGTCAGTTGATCTTGAGTGCCCAAGCGCCAGAATTCGTCAAAACCGAGGGCATCACGAGTCCGCTACACCAAGCGCAACTCGGCAAGATCACCTTTATGGGCAAGTCCATCCCGATCGAGCAGTACAAGGAATCCGATTTCTTGCACACATTCGAGCTCAAGCCCAAGACCGACCTGAACATCAGGACTTTCATGCGCACCTCGCTCACCAATGTGTTGCATACCCTCGCGCCCGACATGCCTGCGGAGGAGCTCGTGCAAAAGGGAAATTTCCAGTTTAGCTTTTGGGTGGATGGCACAAGAATCTATGTCGAAAACCTGAATCCCGGAGCCGGTGGCCCCGAATTCAAAAACAGCAAGACCGTCTTCAAAGTACCCCTCATCAGCTCCAGCAACGAAGACTCTTGGGGCCGTTTTCTCTGGAATCGTTTTCTGGTTTCGGGCGGACAGACAGCGCTGAGCATCGGCAGCCACAAGCTCACGATCGAGTTGCGCGCCTACCTGCCCACGCCCGAGATCAAGGTGAGCGACCTCATCGCCACCGGCGAAATCGAAATCAGCGTCTTTGGCAAAAAAGTGAGCGCCAAGCAAGTTGCCATACAAGCAATCCGCCCTCAAACGGACTTCCCGCTGTCCACAGCGCCCTACGAAAAGGCGATCATCACGGAACTGAATACCAGGATCGCCGATGGCACGTTCAAGGACATCAGCAGCATCGTCGTGATCAAAAACGGTGCGCTATTGCTGGAGGAATATTTCGATGGTGCCAAGCGCAATACCCTGCACGACACACGCTCGGTGGGCAAATCGGTCACAGGCATGCTCATCGGGCTCGCGATCCGCGACGGATTCCTCAAAAGCGAAAACCAGACCTTGTCTGAATTCTACGACCTAAAAAAGTACGCCAATTATTCTCCCGAAAAGGACAAGGTCACCCTCAAAAGCTTGCTCACAATGAGTTCAGGCTTTGCGGGATCAGACATGGACGACAACTCTCCTGGGCACGAAGAGAAAATGTATCCCACAGCAAATTGGGTGGACTTTACGCTGAACCTGCCCATGGACAGCACGCGTAAAATCGGCCAACAATGGGACTATTTCACTGCCGGCATGATCTTGCTCGGCGACATCCTGAACAAGTCTGTCCCCGGCGGATTGGAAAAATATGCGCAAAAAGTCCTCTTCGAGCCCTTGGGCATCACCCATTACAAATGGCAATACACGCCGCAAAAGGTCGTGAATACCGCCGGCGGCTTGCAAATGCGTTCCCTGGACCTCGCCAAGCTCGGCTGCCTCTACAGCAATGGCGGCAAATTCGGCGAAAAATCCATCATGCCTGCCAACTGGGTCGCGTCCAGCCTCAGCCATCAATTGCCGATTCTCGACCGCTTCATGGAATATTATGGTTACCTGCTTTGGAACATGACCTACGCATATCCTTATGAAGCGCTAGAAGTGTATTATGCCAGTGGCAACGGCGGCAACCGCATCGTGATTTTCAAAGATCAGCCCGTGGTCATCGTCATCACCGCCCGCGCCTACAATCAAGCCTACGGCAATCCGCAAGCCGACCGCATGATCAAGGATTATTTGATTCCGGCGGTGATGCATTGAGGGGAATGCGGCGAGGGTGAATAGAAAAACCGCAGCGTCCTCGGCATCTTGCGATTCAACTTCCGAGCAGATAACTGTGCAGAATCCGAATTCGGTCTATTGGTTGTTTCTACGCCCCATCGGGGCCGTCTTTGGGTAGCCGGGAGCGGTAGCTCCCGGTGGCGTTGGCGTTTGTTTTTACGCCCCAGCGGGGCCGTCTCTGATCAAGCTATTGTAAATCATTCCTAGCTGGAACTCTGACCAGTATTTTGGCCATGTATTGCCGCTGTAAAGGCGGCACCTTCGGCGCGCGTGCTTGGTGTACATCCTTGCCGGACGCTGCCGCATCCGGCTACCGAAAGTCGGCCCCTCCGGGGCGAAAACAAACAGCTAAAAAGGCGCTCATTTTCAGAAGTGATCGAATTAGTATTTAAAAATTCGCAGAGAACACATAGAACATAATATTCTCTGCGTCCTCCGCGAACTCTGCGGTTCAACCCTCACAACATCGCTAATCCAAAGATCGCGACTCCGAGGAGGTTAATCCCTCAAAACGATACATTCACCGTCGCAGTCGCCTCGGCGTAGCCGCCTGAGCAGGCGCGCACCGTTGTGGTGCCGGGGCCGGCAGCAAAAACTTCTCCCGTCTGGTCGTCGACGGTCGCCACGGCCATGTCATCGACACAATAGCGGAGATCTGGGCTCGCTACAATTGCACCGCCAGCATCGCGTGCAGTGGCATTGATTTGCCCAGTCGGATTGCCGGTGAAGCTCAGGTTGATGGGGCCGGCGATCGAGATGGAGGCCACGGCAGGGTTGCCCACACCACAATCACACATGCTCACCATGACCACTGCTGCACCGCCCACCTCGGGATTGCCCGCGAGGGTCGCTGCGACAAAGGTCATGTTGCCGACGAAGGCATTGCTGTTCACGGTCACGAGGCCGCTTGCACTCACGGTTGCGAAGTCGAACATGGGGATGCCGTAGCTTGGAATGAACCAATTGAAGGCGGTGACGCCGGGCAGGTATGTGCCACCGGTGCGCACGTTGTAAGCCTTGGCAGTAAACTGCATCGAGGCGCCTGCACGGATGTTGGCGAGGAAGGGCGTGACCTCGATCACCGTGTCGGGGCTCACGTAGATCTCGGCTTGGCCAGAGATGCCGTCGGCAGTCGCCGTGATGTAGGCGGTGCCGAGTCCATTTGCAGTGACGCGGCCACTGGCATCGACACTCGCAATGCTCGCATCCGAAGAAGCCCAAAGGAAGGTTTTGCTCACAGCGCCATCGGGATTGTAGGCCTGGGCGGTGAGTTGCGCACTTTCGCCTCTGAAAAGGCTTGCGCTCGCTGGCGTCATAGCCACGCGGGTCACAGGCAGGGTCACCGTGGGCACGCCCACAACGAGCACAGGAATCACAAAAGGATTGTTGGGATAGGTGCTGGCTGTCACCGAAATGGTGCAGCTACCCACGCCATTGAAGGTCACCAAGCCCGTGCCGCTCACGCTGGCAATGGCTGAATTGCTGGAGCTATAGGTATAGGACGGATTGGCAGTACCCAAGTAAAAAGTCTCCAATTGCATCGTGCCGCTAGGCTCCCAGATGATGGCGGATGGCACGACCGCAAATGCCGTCACGCTTGTGATGCCGAGTGGCACACTTGCCGTGAAGGTATTGTCGCCTTCGGTCACGGTGGCCGTCACCGTTGTGGCGCCCACTCCTGCCACTGCCACCACGCCAGCTGCCGAAACAGAAGCAATACCAGCATCGCTTGTGCTCCAGCTCACGCCCGTCGCAGCGCTCACTGTCCCATCAACACTTACAAATTGTGCTGTGTAAGTAAGCTGTCCATCGGGCTTCATCGATTGTGCGCCATTGGTGATCACGAGCACCTTTTCCTTGTCGGCGTCTTTGTCTTTTTTGCAGCTGCTAAAGGTCAAACCTGTGACGAGCAGCGCGAGGAGGATTTTGAAATAAACATTCTTCATATTCTTTCGAGTTTAAGTTGAAGTATGCCAAAGCTCTACAAAAATGCGTCCAGTAAAGGTGTAGGCCACCTATACACCACCTATACATCCGACACAATACATTCTAAATCAATGACATATTTTGAGGG
>JANPHP010000473.1:0-8152 GCA_031424495.1 Bacteroidota bacterium
GATGTTCACGACCGAGTTGAGCCTCGCGGATTGCGGCGCATTGTTTCAGTTGGTCGATGGCCTCCGGGTAGAGCCCAAGTTCAAGATACGCATTTCCAATCGTAAAACGAATGCAAGCCTCCAGTTCTGGTTGGTCTTGAAATTGGTCACCGACACTCGCCGCGGCTCGGTCGAGTGCCTTACGGATGGTAAGTTCAGGGTCCGGTTTGTATCTTCTTTCCGATTGAGCATAGCTCCCTGCCTGCGCCAATAGGTCGTTCTGTAGGAACTCAGTCACCGCGTTGGAAATTGCCAGTTGTTCCTTGGCGATTCGCTCTTGTTCATGTGCATCCGCTTCAGCGAGTTCAGCCTTGCGGCGCTGAAGCGATTCGGATTCGCGCGCAGAAATCTCTGCGCTACGGGCCTGGCGTTCCAATTCGGCACTATTGAGCGCTGCTCTCAGGGCAGCGTCTTTTTTGTCTCGTTCAAGGTTAGCTGATTTTTCTGCATGCGTCGCACGAAAAGCCTGCCAAGTTGTACCTATCAAGCCAACAGTCATCGTGGCTGCCACCAAAGCTCCCGTGCTCAATAGCACTTTGTTCCGCGTAACAAATTTGGAGAGTCTGTATCTCGACGACGGCGGACAAGCCAGGACTGGCTCGTCGAGCAAGTATCGTTGGATGTCCATAGCCATCCCATTGGCGGTCTCGTAACGGCGATTGCGATCTTTTTCCAAGGCCATCATGACGATCCAATCCAGTTCCCCTCGCATCATCCCGCTCAATTTCTTTGGCTCTAACTGTCGATTGGCGGCTACGTTTGCAAGTGTATCGATCGTACTGAGGCGATTGCTTGGCCGTGGTGGTTCGTCCTCGCGGATTATTCTCAGCATTTCGCCGAATGCGGCTGAACGCAATTTTTTGCCATCGTGTGGAGTGGCCCCGGTTAAAAGTTCATAAAGCAAGACCCCTAGCGAATAGACGTCGCTGCGAGTGTCAATGTCGAGCTGATTGTGTTCAGCCTGTTCGGGTGACATGTATTCAATCGTGCCAATAACCTGCCCAAACTCAGTAAACATGGTCTTTTCGGTTAGCTTTTGAGCGGTTGCTTTGGCAACACCGAAATCAATAACTTTCGGAACTGGCCTTCCATCATACTGGGCGACTAAAACATTGCTGGGTTTGATATCGCGGTGGATAATTCCCTTCTGATGCGCATGTTGAATGGCGTGGCAAACCGGAATCATCAGCTCCAGACGATCTCGCAGACTTAGTTTTTTTTCATCGCAATACTTGGTGATCGGAATCCCTTTAACGAGCTCCATGACAAAGTAAGGATGGCCAATTTCGGTCGTCCCAGCGTCGAGAACTCTAGCGATATTCGGATGGTCCATGATGGCCAAAGCTTGTCGCTCAACTTCGAACCTCGCAATGACTTGTCTGGTATCCATTCCCGCCTTGATAATCTTCAGAGCCACCCGGCGCTCGACCGGTTCAGTTTGTTCGGCCATAAAGACCGTTCCCATGCCTCCTTCGCCGATGATTTGAAGTAGCTTGTACGGGCCGATCACTCTTTCCGCTGGATTGATTTCGCGTTCTCGAGTCGTCGGCGATAGTTTGTAAACTGAATTGGCCATGAAGCTACCGTCCAGCAGAGCAATCCGAACCATCTTGGAGAGTCGTTCAAGTAAAGCTTTGTCTTCGCCGCAGGCTTTGTGGAGAAATGCCTCACGCTGCTCCTCTGGCAGATCGAGAGCTACCATGAGAAGGTCTCGTTCTTGAGCGGCGTCGGGTTGGTTAGGCATGGTTTGCGTTTAACTTTTTGCTGACAATAGCGACGAGAGCCATTTATTACTGCGGGACGAACCGGTTAATCAAAGAGGCGCAAAAAGGATCTAATTTGTCTCACTTTTTTGACAGAACCTAAGGGCATGCAGTCGCCCAACAGTATCGAAACTAGTTAGGTTCCTCGATCGAGGTTCGAAGCCAGATCTTTGAGTAGGTCCACCAACGGTTAACTGTTGCTCGCGATACTCCGAGAATGTCCGCGATTTCAGCTAAACTTAAGCCACCGAAGTAGTGCATTTTGACCACTTGCGCGGCTTGGGGATCGTGCTCCGCGAGCGCATCCAGCGCGTCGTGGACAACGAGCAACTCCGATGGTCGTTCGACCTGAATACTATCGAGGTCGAGGTCTTGAGAGGCAATTCCGCCTCCTCGTTTTTGGGCTAGTTTCTTGCGAGCGACATCGACCAGAATGTGCCGCATGGCCTCGGTTGCAGCCGAAATGAATCCTTTCCGTCCGGAATAGTCGCTGGGATGTTGGGCGCCCACCAACCGAACATAGGCCTCATGAACCAATGCGGTGGCTTGCAGGGTTTGGCCTGGTTTTTCTCCCGCCATTTGCAGATTGGCCAGCCGCCTCAACTCGCCGTAAACGATCGGAAAGAGGTCGCACGCCGCTTTGCAATCACCCGATTCGATGCGCATGAGCAACTCGGTTACGTCTGGCACAAAGGCTTTCTTAATAAAATGGCGATTTTTTGTCTGGTTTTCAGTTTCGATTGTATCCCGACAATAGATGCACATGGGAAATTTGGCGGTGGTTTCAACGGATTTATTGATTTGGAATGGGGCCGTAGCTTCACACTACAATCCGGCGAGGGGCTTGGAAATCCGAAACTTCCGGAGGACAAGCCAGCGAGATTCTGGTCCTACAGTGCTTCAAGACCAATAAGAAACCTGCAACTATTTTCGAGGCGATGAGACAAACAGACGCTTTTACTCGCCTCTTTGATTAGAGACCTCGATCAAACGAACAAAACACAAGGCGTTTTTACAAGCAGTTAACACCCAGATATCCATGTAGAGTCTTCGCTTTGCTTTAGAAACCCATGGAGCGACGACCGGACACTCAGGACGCATATTTCAGTCAGAGGGAAGAATGAGCTTTTTCAAACACAAAAATGTTGACGTGCAGAAAACTTCGCGAAGAGCACGGGCACACGAACGCAAGCGACGTAATCTACGAATTGAATTGCTTGAAGATCGAAGGCTGCTCGCAGGTATGCCCGAATTGCTGAAGGACATTAACCTGAATACGGGTGACTCGAATCCCAGGTCTTTCGTGGATGTTGGCGGAACATTGTTCTTCAAAGCCACTGATTCGACGGGAGATACCGAGCTCTGGAAAAGTGATGGAACCGATTTGGGAACCGTTCGCGTCAAGGATATTGAACCGAGCAGCAGTTCCGACCCAGCGGACTTGACCAACGTCGGTGGGACATTGTTCTTCAGCACCACCTCTGGACTTTATAAAAGCGACGGAACCGAAGCCGGCACGGTGCTCGTCAAGCAAAGGAGTTCGAGTTCTAGGCTCTTTAATATAGTAAATGTCAACGGAACGCTTTACTTCAAAGATGGCGGTGGCAGTGAACTATGGAAGAGCGATGGGACAGAAGCGGGTACGATCCTTTTCTTGAATCGATTTACCTCCGACCTTACCAATGTCGGTGGGATACTCTATTTTACGTCATACGGTGGTGCCACGGGTCAAGAACTCTGGAAAAGTGACGGTACAGAATCAGGAACAGTCCTTGTCAAAGACATAAGAGCAGGGAGCCTAAGCTCATCGCCTGGAAATCTAATAAACGTCAATGGAATGCTCTATTTCCGAGCCAACGATGGCATTCACGGAAGCGAACTCTGGAAAAGCGATGGTACCGAATCTGGCACCATGCTAGTCCGGGATATTATGCCTGGAAGTGCCGACCCCATTTTGAGCGGCCTTACCAACGTCAATGGAACACTTTTCTTTAGTGCCACCGATTCCGGAAATGATCGCGAGCTTTGGAAGAGCGATGGGACCGAGGCAGGGACCGTTCGAGTCAAAGACATTTGGTTTGGAATAGGTGGTTCATCACCGGGTGGCCTAACCAACGTCAATGGAACGCTCTTCTTTTCAGCCAGTGATATTACCGGGGGGAGCGAGCTTTGGAAAAGCGATGGTACTGAAATTGGTACCGTTCGCGTGAAAGACATTCAACCTGGCAGCCTTGGCTCCAACCAAGATTTCTTGACCAATGTGAACGGGACGCTGTTCTTTAGGGGTAACATTGGCGAACTTTGGAAAAGCGACGGAACAGAGGCTGGGACAATATCACTTGGAGTAGCGATCGGAAATCGCGGTAACATTATCAACTTAAGCAACGTCAACGGGACTCTATTTTTTCCCGGAAAGAATAGCGCGAGCGGCATCGAGCTTTGGAAGAGCGACGGGACAGAAGCGGGTACGATTCGTGTCAAGGACATCAACTTGGCCACAGTGGGCTCCAACCCAAGCAACTTCGTTGATGTCAACGGGACCGTTTTTTTTATTGCCAACGACGGTGGCATGGAATTGTGGAAGACCAATGGAACCGAAACCGGAACCGTTTTGGTCAAGGACATTAATCCCGGTGGTCAAAACACGTACGCCCGCTCGTTAATCAACGTCAACGGAACGCTCTTCTTTATTGCCGACGATGGCGTTGGTGGGGATGACCTCTGGAAGAGCGACGGGACCGAAGCGGGTACGGCTCGAGTTAAGGATATTCGGCTTGGCATTGGGAGCTCCATTCTTGGCGGGTTGATCAACGTCAATGGAACGTTGTTCTTTTACGCTAATGATGGTGTCAGCGGAACCGAGCTTTGGAAGAGCGACGGGACCGAAGCAGGCACCGTTCAAGTCAAGGACATTCAGACAGACAACGGTATTTCATCAGTCCAGGGTTCCAATCCCCAGTCTTTGACCAACGTCAATGGTACTTTGTACTTTACCGCCGCCGATACGGACGGGGATCGAGAGCTATGGAAGAGCGACGGGACAGAGGCTGGAACGGTACGCGTGAAGGATATCTTCGTCGGCAGCAGTGGCTCAAATCCGTCTAACCTTATCAATTTCAACGAAGCCCTTTTTTTTACCGCTGCTGACTCATACGGCGACTACGAGTTATGGACGAGCGACGGGACAGAGGCCGGCACAGTC
Organism: Bacteroidota bacterium; assembly: GCA_031424495.1. Taxonomy (GTDB): domain Bacteria; phylum Bacteroidota; class Bacteroidia; order J057; family JADKCL01; genus JADKCL01. Next base: position 5,005 of record JANPHP010000473.1, read on the forward strand.
CGTGTAAAGGATATTCAATTCGGTGCAAGTGGATCGACACCACAGCAACTCACGGAGGTCAACGGCACACTGTTTTTTCAAGCTTGGGTAAATGGCTTTGAATTGTGGAAAAGCGATGGAACGGAGGCTGGCACCGTTCCCGTCAAAAACGTATTGCCGGGAGGGGGTCCCAACGGCCTGTCAGAGTCTACCGCAGTGAACGGAACGCTCTTTTTTACGGTAGTTTCAGACCTTTCGTACTATGGTTACGACTACGATCTTTGGAAGAGCGACGGTACAGAATCGGGTACGGTCCGAATCCTTGCATCACCGCCAAGCTTTAACGACTACGCACCAACGATCCGCGAACTGACAAACGTTAATGGCCGTCTATTCTTTACGATGGATTACTTGGAAGAAATCGAGCTTTGGACTAGCGATGGTTCAATCGATGGTACAGGGCACGGTACATTGAAGATCGACCTTGTCCCCGGCCAAGACAGTTCAATGCCAAACCAACTCGCCAATATCAATGGTACGCTCTATCTCTCTGCGTACAACAAATCCATAGGCTATGAGCCATGGATTTTCGATACCTACATCCCGCCAACAGCTCCTTCCGATATCTTCCTTTCCGTAACCAGCATCCCAGAGAACGAGCCAAGTGGCTCTTTGATCGGACGTTTGTCGTCGGTCGACGAAAACTACAACGAAGCATTCTATTACTCACTTGTAGCTGGCGATGGCGATTCGGATAACCTGAGTTTTACAATTGATAGCGATCAACTTTTCACTACAGCCAGTTTCGATTTCGAAACGAAGGCCAGCTACTCAGTCCGAGTTCGCACTACCGATCTCACCGGCCTCACCTTTGAGAAAGGCTTCACCGTTTCAGTCACGGATGTCGCCGAGTCGATACCTCCTGCGATCGGTGCCTTTGATACAACCGTGACGTTTACCGAGAACAACGCTGCTGTTCTTCTGGATACGAATGCAACGCTGACCGATACAGACTCCTTGGACTTCATTGGTGGCGTCATGACCGTTAGCCTCATCTCGAACAGTGAAGCTTCCGATCGCTTGCTGATCCGTAACCAAGGAACGGGAGTTGGTCAGATCGGCGTCACAGGCAATCAAGTCACCTACGCAGGAAGTGCAATTGCCACCTTCACGGGTGGAACATCGGGCGACGCTCCACTGGTTGTTACCTTGGGTGCTGGTGGCTCGAAAGTCGCAACCCAAGCATTGCTGAGAAACCTAACCTTTAGCAACCTCTCCGAATCACCATCCACGTTGCCTCGCACGGTTCAGGTGCTATTGACCGATGGCGATGGAGGTGCGAGCCTGCCTGTTACGAAGACGATCAATGTGACAGCCGTCAACGACGCGCCTGTGATCGCGAACTTTGCTGGCATTGCCACTTATACAGAAGGTGATGCGCCTGTGCGGCTGGGTACGGCAGCAACGATCTCGGACGTGGACTCGGCGGACTTTGCTGCGGGAATACTGACCGTGCGCGTTTTGGTAAACTCGCAAACAACCGACAGATTGTCCATTCGCAACGATGGCATTGCTCCAGGAGACATTGGGGTCAGCGGCACGAACGTGCTCTACGGTAACGTCGTTATAGGATCGTTTACTGGCACTACGACCTTGACCGTAACCCTTAACGCAAATGCCAATGCAGCAGCCGTTCAAGCCCTACTGCGGAACGTAACTTTCGGCAGCATCTCGCTCGCGCCCTCGACTTTGACACGGACTATCTCAGCCGCATTGACCGATGGCGATGGCGGAACGAGCGCTACCGTAACGACTTTCGTGAACGTGATTGCCGTCAACACCGCTCCCACCATTGGTGCCTTTGACACCACGGTGACTTATGTCGAAAACGCAGCTCCTGTTTTGCTCGATACCAATGCAACGGTGGCCGACGTCGATTCTCTGGATTTCAATGGTGGAATCCTGTCAGTTACGCTGACCGACAACGACGAAAACAGCGATCGACTCGCCGTTCGCAACCAGGGATTGGCCGCCAATCAAGTCGGCGTCATCGGCAATCAATTGTCCTTTGGCGGCACCCCGATCGGTTCCATCTTTGGGGGCACCTCCGGCTCCGATCCACTGCAAATCGTGTTCAATGCCAGTGCAACACCAACCGCTGTGCAATCGGTCTTACGAAACATCACCTTTAACAACGTCTCGCAGAATCCTTCGACGCTTCCTAGAACCGTCGAAGTGCAACTGACCGACGGCGATGGCGGAACGAGCGATCCAGCCACCAAGTCGATTGACGTAACCGCTGTCAACAACGCACCGGTCATCAGCAATTTCTCCGGCAGTGTGTCTTACACGGAGGGGGACGCTCCTGTCCTGCTAGCGGTTACCGCCAGCGTGTTCGATGTCGACTCGACCGATTTCGACCTAGGCCGTCTGACGGTGAGCGTCTCGGCAAACTCGCAGACAACCGATCGCGTAACGATCACCAATGACGGAATCGCTCCAGGGCAAATCGGCGTAAGTGGATCGACTGTAACGTACGGTGGATCAGTGATCGGAACCTTCACTGGAACCACCTCCTTGATCGTCACCTTGAATGCCAATGCGAGTCAAGCCGCAGTCCAGGCGCTTGTGGCGAATATCGCATTCAGTAGTCTGTCGGCAGCGCCCTCAACATTGTTGCGAACGATCTCAGCCAGCCTGACCGATGGCGATGGCGGCATTAGCACAACAGTTTCAAAAACAGTTCAAGTGTTCGCGACCAACAATGCTCCGGTGATCGGCGCGTTTGATACCACGGTCACGTTCGTGGAAAACGGCGTGCCGGTGATCTTAGACACCAACGCTACCGTCATCGACACCGATCTACTGGATTTCGAAGATGGGATATTAACCGTAAGCTTGATTGCCAACGGACATGCTGACGACCGCTTAGAAATTCGCAATCAAGGGGTCGGAGCGAATCAAATTGGCGTCAACGTCGATGAAGTCACATTCGGCGGAGTGGTGATAGGAACGTTTTCGGGTGGAACCTCAGTCTCGGAACCACTTGAGATTCTGCTCAATGTGAGTGCCAATCAAGCGGCGGTTCAAGCTTTGGTTCGCAACCTCACCTTTAGAAACGTTTCAGAGTCGCCATCGACCTTGGTTCGTACCGTCGAGTTGCAATTGA
>JANPHP010000474.1:0-8597 GCA_031424495.1 Bacteroidota bacterium
GTCGGTAGCTTCGACGATGGCCTCGGGGCTGAATGGCTCGTACTCGGCCACGATACCCATGCACAAATCGCACTGACAGCCAGGCAAGAGCAACAGTTGGTTGGTGCAGTTGCAGGAGAATGTGGCGGATGCTTTGTACAATCTATTTTCCATCGTCGTTTTCTTTATAATCCAAAGCTCAGGGTGACTTTTGACATCTCGTGTCAAAAACTCGAGGTGATTTTGGGCCGATGGCAAATTTTTTGATCAGGATGCGAATGGGGGAATGGTTTTGTGAATCGGGTAGGAACGCGATGCATCGGGTTCCTACCCGATTCATCAATTTGCGCGGAACCAAATTCGGGATGCTCCATTGTCCATTGTCCATTATCAATTATCAATTATCAATTGTCCATTAAAAAAGAACGAAGCCCAGATCCGGGGAGGATGGGGCTTCGATCATATCAAAATGCTGCTGAAAATTGGGATGGGCTGTTTCGGGGCCCGCTTCGGGCTCAGGCTGCGTATTCAAAGCTGCAGTAGAGGCGCTCTAGAGCTTCAAAGTAGGCCTGATCATAGCGGTCGGTAGCTTCGACGATGGCTTCGGGGCTGAATGGCTCGTATTCGGCCACGATACCCATGCACAAATCGCACTGACAGCCAGGCAAGAGCAACAGTTGGTTGGTGCAGTTGCAGGCGAATGTGGCGGATGCTTTGTACAATCTATTTTCCATCGTCGTTTTCTTTATGATCCAAAGCTCAGGGTGACTTTTGACAACTCGTGTCAAAAACTCGGACTGATTTTCTGAGGGAGTGATTTTTTTTCTGATCAGCAGGGGAATGGGGGATGGTTTTATGTCATGGGTAGGAAAGATGCATCGCGTTCCTACTCATGACATAAATGCCCGACACAAAATCAAGCCGCCCCTTGGTCGAAGGGGCGGCTCTCAAAAACTGCTGCTGTAATACTACTGAGACAAAAAAATACTGCTATGAAAACTGTTGGGTTGAAAAATCCTGTCTAGGGGAATGCATGGGTAAATTTCGAGAACAAGGATCAAGCTGCAAATTCAAGTTCTTCGAAGAGCCGCTCCAGCGCCTCAAAGTAACTCATGTCATATTGCTCGCGGGAAGGCATGTTGTCCCATTCCGGCGTCTCCAATTCGGCGATGATTCCCATGCACAGTTCGCACTCACAACCCGCTGCCAGCAGGGGTTGGTAAGGGCAGGTGCAGAGCAAAACATCGGTGGCTTTGTACGATTTCTTTTCCATTCTCATGCGATTCTTGATCCAAAGCTCAGATTGGTTTTTGACATCTCGTGTCAAAAACGCATACCTATTTTGAGCCTGATCAAATTTTTTTGCTTGAGGTGGGCGGATGCGTAGGCGATCGAATCTAGGCTAGCTTTTCTCCGGTCTGTGCGATTCTTTCACCAGATGTACGAGGGGCTCGATTGGCATTGGGAAGTGCTGGAGGCTGCTCAGGCCCGAAGGGGATTAAATGCTGTTATCCACCTAGATTGTAAAAATGTGAATAATTAAAATGCTGATATACAATTATTAAGGATGTGGAATTGTATTTGTAAACAATAAAATGTGGAGATCAAACCTTACGGTTTGCGATGCGTTCGCTCAGGTATTCACGCAATTCGACAGGCTCCAAGACCTCGACTTCATCGAGTAGTCCCAAGATAAATCGCCCGACTGAAATGAAGCTGTTGCAGGTCGCCTCAAAGAGGTAGTGTTTGAAATCCTCCTTATAGATGTGCGGTGACGACAGCGGAAATTCTTCCTTGAGTAGATGGGCAGCACGCATGGTGAGTCGCAGCTTGACCTGCTGCGGTTCGCCACCATTGATGCCAAAGATGTCGGGCTTGACCTCGGTCTCGTGAAAGATCTCAAACTGCCAATGCTCCTCCAGCAGGGCCACCTCCTCGATACGTTCGATCTTGTAAGTTTTGCTCACATTGGGACCGTGCTCAAAGCCTTTTACAAAGACGCCGTCTGCCGAGAAGGCATAGGGCTCGACGCGGCGGCTTTTGATCGACGAGGAATTGGCGCTGTGGTAGTTGTGCAGGCGCACTTGCTTGCGCTCGCGGATGGCATTTGCGAGTTTCTCGATGTTGCGACTGATGTCGCTTTTCACGATCACCTTGAGCACATCTTCCATTCCCGAAAAGGCCAACATTTTCTGTGCAATCACCTTTTTCATCGGGTTGCTCTCAGGAATGCCCGCTAGCGCCTGTGCTAAAATGCCAGCTTCCTCGGCAGAAAATTGGAGGTTTTTCTCAAATTTTTGCACCTCGCTGTCCAGTCCCCTGATCACATATTTGCCTTTGGCGATCTCCTCAGGGAAAAAACCAACCTGCTCCAGGAGCTCGAGGTCTCGGTAGATCGTGCGGTAGGTGACGCCCACCTTTTCCACCAATTCATTGATGCTGAGCCCAAACGGCGACTTGGTCAGGAGCATGATCTCCCGAAACAAGCGCAACAATTTCCCTTTGTAGTCTGCTTCTGCCATTGTAGTCGTGAAATTACGGGCATTGTGACAAAAAGCCAAGCCTTGGCGAGATCGTTTTGCAGAAGGTTCTGAATGGGCTAATTTTGCAGCTTGATCCACTACAATGAAAGATAAAGTCGTTTTGATCACGGGCGCGTCGAGCGGCATCGGTCGGGCGCTTGCGCTCAAGTTTGCGCGCGAAGGTAGCACGGTCGTCATCGGTGCCCGCAACCTCGTGCAACTTGCCGAGGTCGGGGAGGAGATCCGCAAAGCAGGCGGCATTGCACTCTGGTTAAAACTTGACGTGACTCAAAATGCAGATTGCGAGGCATTTGTGGCGTCTGCCTTGAAGGAATTTGGCAAGATTGACGTGCTCATCAACAATGCTGGCATTTCCATGCGGGCATTGTTTCAAGACTTGGACATCGAGGTGATCGAGCGCCTCATGCAGGTCAATTTCTTTGGGACGGTCTATTGCACCAAGGCCGCATTGGATTCGATCGTGGCACAACAGGGCTCGATTGTGGGCGTTTCCTCGATCGCGGGCTACCGTGGTCTGCCCGGCCGCACAGGCTATTCAGCCTCCAAGTTTGCCATGCATGGCTTTTTGGAATCCCTGCGTACGGAGCTGCTCAAAAAAAATGTCCATGTCCTGCTAGCCTGCCCCGGCTTCACCGAGAGCAACATCCGCAAGGTGGCCCTCAAGGCAGATGGAGGGCAGCAATCAGAGACGCCACTGAACGAGGACAAGCTCATGAGCGCAGAAACCGTCGCCGACTACATCTACAAGGCCGTCGTAGGTCGCAAGCGCACGCTCACACTCACGACCCAAGGCCGACTCACAGTCTTTTTGAACAAATGGCTACCCAAGTTCATGGACAAAATGGTCTACAACCATTTTGCCAAGGAGCCCGATTCTCCACTCAAATAGGCATTTTCCTTTGGGAGTTGCCTCTGATTAAGCGCAAAAACCGAGTAGTTTCATTTAATGGGCCTCTCCAAGACCAACATAGGACAGTTTTTGAGGCAAACGAAGTTTGCCTTGGCGATCGTGTTGGCGATGCATGGCTATCTATTGGTGGCCGCTTGGCAGCAACAATCTTACCTGACCGACGACTCGGTTCAGTACCTCACCATCGCTGAAAACTTAACCCAAGGTGGTGTTTTTAGCCAGAGTTATGCGGCCCCACTTTCTCCCGATGTGCAGCGCACCCCAGGCTATCCAGTATTCATTTACTTGATGGGTCGTAACTGCTTGTTGATCTTGGTAATGCAACACATTATTTGTTTGTTTTCAGGAGTGTTGATTTATGGTATTCTCTTGATGAGTGCCGGCAAACGCTGGGCCATGTATGGTGCGTTTTTGTATTTGCTGCAGCCTTATTCCGCAATCCTGGCGAGTTATATACTCAGTGAAACCTTGTTCATCTTTTTGCTTTTAGCTTGGTTGTGGATGCTGCTCAAGTTTTGGCGGGGGGATGGTTTGCATTGGATGGCTGCTAGTCTTGCTTGCCTCAGTCTCGCTGCGCTCGTGAGGCCGGTGGCATTGCCGCTGCTGATTTTGGTGATGGTCGTGATGTTGGTCAAAGCGTTGCGTGACCGCAGGCGATGGTGGATGGCACTTGCGGCCATCCTATTTGTTCCTGCGATGATCTTGGGGCCATGGTTGGTGCGCAACCACCAACGCACAAACCAATGGAGCCTGAGCACCATGGGGCCGATGGGAATGTTGCATGGACGACTAGGTGGCTTGGAGGCATGGCGCAAAGGCTACGGTACCGACGAGCATTACCTTTATATGTTGGGTGACAGCATCGCCGCATTGGAAATCGGTCTGCCTGCGCTCAGAAATTATCCGCTCGACAAGCAAACGCATGAGACTGAGCAACTCGCCGCAGGCATGTCGGGTCTCACTTTCAACTACTTTTGGCATCATCCATTGGACGCTATCTTGTTTCAGCTCAATAGCATTTATGCCATGTTGAAAGGAGTGGGGTATGGATGGGCCACTGATCTTACGCATACGCGGTTGGCAGCGATCTTATTGGCAGGAATGCAGTTGGTTTTGAACATACTCAATTACCTTGGTGTGTTGGCGGCCCTTCGCCGCTACCGGCAATGGCGGGCACAAGAATGGATGGCTTTTGGAGCAATGGTTTTGATTCTTTTGGTTTCGAGTGCAGCTTGGGCCGATGGACGCTACCGTGCAGTAGTCGATCCGCTCATGGTCTTGCTCACGGTGTTTGTGATTCAGAATTATGAGCTCGACACAAGGGGTAAATTAGCCACCATCACAACATCTACAGGTATTCAGCGCTGAAGAAAAAGCTTGGCATCACGCGTAATTTGCATTGTGCACAAATGTCCGCTGCATTCCATGTAGCAACATGTTTGTTAGTGGGAAATATTGTAAATTGCCCCTGCAATTTTGGTGCGAGACGAGCGCAATCCTTAAGTTTTATGCTCTCAAAAGCTGATGATGGTAGGAGAGTGCATTCGCAGAATGAATTGAGGTCTTGAGAAAGATTGGTTGGTAAGGGTAATAGGTAATTTGATGAAGACTTTGCTTAAGCGCGCGGGCCTCACGGCCGTAGGTTTCATGATTGTATTGGTAGTGATGCAGATTGCATTTGGCAATTCTTCAGCTCCACCAGCCGGCAAGACAGGCTCCCCAGGTGAAAACAGATGTACACAATGCCATAGCGGAACCGCTGGCACAGGCTCGGTGAGCATGGTGTTTGGCAACAATGAAACCCAGTACGTTCCCGGTCAGCTATACACGATCACAACCAATGTCACGGATGCCACCAAATTGCGGTTTGGATTTCAAATGACCGCGCTTGCAGGCGGTGTAGGTCCCACAGTCGGTGTTTTTGCCGTAACCAATACCACCAACACCAGCAGCCAGACAGCAACGATTTCGGGAAGTCTGCGCAAATACATGGGTCACAAAGCGGCCAATTCCAATCAGGATTGGTCTTTTCATTGGACGGCACCGGCGACAGATGTCGGCCCGATCACCTTTTTCTTGGTCGGTCTCGCCGCCAACAACAACAACAGCGACAATGGTGACAAGGTCTATTTTACAACCTTTACCATCACCGCTACACCGCCGCCGCCACCCGTGGCTGCTGCATCCGCCATCGATACCAGCATCTGTGTGAATGGCACGGTTTCCTTCAGCGATCAAAGCACCAACAGCCCAAGTTCTCATGAATGGTCGTTCCCTGGCGGTTCCCCTGCTACGAGCACGGCTGCCAACCCAGTGGTGAGCTATGTAACTCCGGGTTCCTATGATGTCACGCTGATCTCGGGCAATGTCTCGGGTTCGGATACGATCACTTTGGTGAATTATATCCAGGTCTACGCCTTGCCGACAACGTCAGCAGTTGCACAAGACGCCGCTTGCTTTGGCGAAAGCTCCGGAAATATCGATCTGACGCCCGCTGGTGCAGGCGGATTCTCCTTTCTGTGGAGCAATGGCGCCACTGTCGAGGACCCCAATAATCTCGCTGCAGGTATCTATAACGTCACGGTCACCGACCAAAACGGTTGTGTAAATACCGACAGCTTTACCGTAGGGCAGCCTACAGCCGTCCAGCTCACCTTGAGCAGTCAGCCATCACCTTGCGGCTTGAGCACTGGCTCTGCTACCGTTGCCGCTACCGGCGGCAACGCTCCTTATACCTATCTCTGGACCAATGGCAATACCACTGCTGCGTCGACAGGACTGGCGGCAGGTAGTTATGATGTGAGCGTTACCGACGCGAACGGTTGTGTTTCCATCGGCTCGGTCGGTGTCTCCAACATCGGTGCGCCATCAGGCGCAGTTGTTTCCGTGAATCCTACCTGCAACGGTGACAACGACGGTACCATCGACCTCACGATCACGGGTGGTCAGGCCCCGTTCACCTATCTCTGGAGCAATGGTGCAACGACTCAAGACGTCACGGGCTTGGCTGCAGGCAGCTATGACGTGACCGTGACTTCCTCCAACGGCTGCGTCCTGAGTCAGGTCGTTGTGATCACGGAGCCTGCACCGCTGGCAACAACGGTGGGTCACACGCCAGAGATTTCGGGCAATGATGGCACTGCAACCGTGAACGTAACTGGCGGCAACGGCAATTATAGCTACCTGTGGAGCAATGGCGGCACCACGCAAACCATCTCCGGACTCAACGCAGGCAGCTACACCGTGACCATCTCTGACAGCCTCGGCTGCCACACGACTGCTACGGTGGACGTGGAGCTTGTGATCAGCGTCGCTGGTACCATGCACCAAGACCTTTTCAAGGTCGGTCCAAATCCATTTCATGAATACTTCACCCTCACACCCAATGTCTCGATCACCGGCAGCTTTGCCGTTCACCTCCTCGACATCGAGGGTCGCATTGTCTTTGGTACCTCGGTGCAAGGCAAGGGCATTGCGCCGATTCGCATCACACCTGGGCCGATGACGCCCGGCGTTTACATGCTCATGATCCAAACAGCCAAGGGCAAAATGCACCGCAAGGTCATCCACACTGAGTTTTGATTTGATATTAGAGAGAATTCGTAGCCAAACAGCCCCTCCCCGGGGCTGTTTGTTTTCCGATCAGCCCCACAATCTCACCATTCCCTATCCGATATTTTCCATTCACCCAACTTTTAGCCGAGCCTCACGTATTCACCCTACATTTGTCCCCAATTGGATAAAGCAATGAAAAGGCTAGTTTACATCTCGCAACACGATTTCTGCCTCGGCGACCGCGCCATGGGCCACCGTGCGATATGGGGTAACCAAAACCCAATAATAGTCTAAAGCCTGAATTGAGTGCCCAAAATTCAGGTGCCAACCCCTTTGTAAAAGATTCTTACCGCCTTGTGGTCCATTTGGGCCTCGGCTCATGTTGAGACTTGCATCGCGGTGCCGGCAGCATTTGTTTATTTCCAACATTCTACATTTTTCAAGAAAGACGATTATGAAACGCAAGGACATTGTGTGGATGCGCAATATTGGTATCATGGCCCATATCGATGCGGGCAAGACTACTGTGACCGAAAATATCCTTTTTGCAAGCGGTGTGAATCACCGCGTGGGCAGTGTCGACGATGGCACGACCACAACCGACCACAATGCGGCTGAACGCAAGCGGGGCATCACGATCCAAAGTGCGGCTGTCAATTTCCCATGGACCACGGCGGGCCATGAATACCACGTAAACTTGATCGATACCCCCGGGCATATCGATTTTAATGGTGAAGTTGAGCGTTCGCTGCGTGTGCTTGACGGTGTATTGGCACTGTTTTGTGCTGTGGCAGGTGTCGAGACGCAATCGCGCACCGTTTGGGCGCAAGCGGAGAAGTTCGGTTTGGCCAAGGTTGCCTTTATCAACAAAATGGATCGCCCTGGCGCCGATTTTATGCGAGTTTTGGGGCAGATACGATCTGTATTTGGGGTAAATGCTGTGGCGTTACAATTGCCTTGGTGGGAAGGCGACCGCTTTTGTGGCGTGATCGACCTTGTGCAAGAAACTGCGCTTTACTGGCCAGTCGGCCAGATTGTGCCTGAGCGTCGCAGCCTGCCTGCGGAGATGCTGCCTGAAATCTCGGCAGCCATCGCCGACATGCTGGAGCGACTCGCGGAGGCCGATGACCAGTTTCTCGCATCCTACCTCGACGAGGCAACCTTTGTCGATGCAGCCGTGATCAGTGCCGCCTTGCGTCGTGCCACGCTTGCTGGCAAGATTGTGCCTGTGCTCACAGGTGCTGCCTATCGCAACATCGGCATTCAGCCGCTCCTCGATGCCGTCGTGAACTATCTGCCATCCCCGGTGGAAGGGCGTTTTCACAGCGAAGACGAAGCCTTCTCGGGGCTGGTGTTCAAGACGCTCACCGATCGCTTTGCAGGGCGCGCAGGTTTTGTGCGGGTGCGTAGCGGTAGCCTGCGTGCAGGCGACAGCGTGTACTGTCCACGCACAGACACGACTGAGCGTATCGCACGCATCTTCCGTATGCAAGGCGGTCAGCGGCAGGAGCTCACCGAGGCGCAAGCGGGTGACATCGTGGCCGTGACGGGCTTCAAGGAAATGGTGAGCGGTGACACGCTGTGTGACCCTGCGTCGCCGCTGGTCTTGG
>JANPHP010000475.1:0-3579 GCA_031424495.1 Bacteroidota bacterium
AGCACGACGGGGGCGCTCACGCCCATGCCAGCGAGGGCGCAGGCGGCGTAGCGCCAAGCGTGGCCCGCGCCACTGCCCTCTGCGCGCACGACCAGCGCCGCATGGCGCAGGTCGAGTCCTTGCAAGACAGCCAAATCGGCGACATCCACCTGGATGAAATTTAAGGTTTCGTGGTGCATCTCGGCAGCGGCAAAGTCCGCAGCCGACGCCCACATGGGGAACACACTCACTTTGTCGCGCAGTATCCGCCACAACTCGGCATCTGCGATGCGCTTGAGCGCACCGGGCAAGCTGATCGCAGGCATCTCAGACCCTGTGTAAATGAAATCGGCAGCCATCTCGGCGAGGTTGTATTTGTCGCTCGACTCCACATAAGTATAGCCACAATCGGCCAATGCGGCATAGTCGGGCGCTTGGCTGCTGTAGTCGGCCACGACGCGGGGCACATTGTGATTGCCCATGTTCATGACGGTATGCGTGTCGCGGCGGCTGAAGGCCAAGGGATCGTAAATGAGCTTGGGTTCTGGGCCTGCGGGAACCTCAAAGGTTGTCGCTCCCCTACCCTCGTACATGTCGACGAGGAATTTGGCGACGGGCGACTCATATTCGGGCTCCTCGGTGAGCGAGACGCGCACGGTGTCGCCGATGCCGTCCATGAGCAGCGCTGCTATGCCCTGAGCGGATTTGACGCGGCCATCCTCACCTTCGCCCGCCTCGGTCACGCCGAGGTGCATGGGGTAAAGCTTGCCGTTTTCTATCATTTTGGCGCAGAGCAGGCGGTAAGCCTGCACCATCACCTGCGGATTGCTGGCCTTCATGGACAGCACCACCTGGTCGTAATTATAGAGCTCGCAGATGCGTAAAAACTCCATCGCGCTCTCGACCATGCCCAAGGGTGTGTCGCCGTAGCGGCTCAAGATGCGGTCGCTGAGGCTGCCATGGTTGGTGCCGATGCGCATTGCAGTACCATATTCCTTGCAAATCTTCACAAGCGGTGCAAAGCGGTCGTGGATACGCTGCAATTCGTCTTGGTAAGTCGCGTCGGTATAGTCGATTTGGGCAAATTTCTTTTTGTCGGCATAGTTGCCGGGATTCACGCGCACCTTCTCTACAATGCGTGCTGCGACCTCAGCGGCATTGGGCGTGAAGTGAATGTCGGCGATCAAAGGCACATTGCAGCCCAACTGATGCAAACGCTCGCGGATGGCCCGCAGATTTTCCGCCTCCTTGATACTCGGCGCCGTGATGCGCACATACTCCGCCCCACTAGCCGCCATGCGGATCGTCTGCTGTACAGTGGCCTCGGTGTCCATGGTATCGGTCGTTGTCATCGACTGGATGCGGATGGGATTGTTGCCGCCCAAGGCGATGTCGCCAATACGCACCTCGATGGTTTTGAGGCGATTCCTTCTGAAGATGTCGTTGCAATAATTCATGGTCAAAGTTCAGAGATCAGAGTTCAAAGTTCAGAGTTTTGCAGTGCAAATTGAGGGGGAAACGATTCGAAGGTATCATTTTTTGTTTTTCTTGGTTGTCTTGATGATGCTGACCAGCAAAGCGAGAATCTCGGAGCAGTCTTGGTAAATGCTATTGTACATTTCTTCGGTAAGATAATCTGTGCGAAACAATAAAATGATCCAATACTCAGCTTCATTTGCTTCTTTCAGGGCGATCGAAAGTTTATGAATAAAATCTGCTCGACTTTCACCACGTTGAGCCTCTCTCACCATCGCTCCAACAGAGGTTCCACACCGCATCAATTGTCGAGACATCACGAATTCCTTTTTTTTCTGCTTCAAGTACTTATGCAGATTAACGACACGAATCGCAAAATCCAGCGACTTATCATGCAGCGGCCCTCTTTCACTATTCACAGTTAAGCATATTGTAACGTTTTGAAAAATAGTACCAAGCCCCATTGCGCCAAAGAACCCAAACAACTTTGAACTCTGAACTCTGAACTCATAACTTCACAATCGCCAGTGATACCTTCAGCCAATAGCACAAAAAATTCTCAATCCCCCCGATCAAATATCTCCCAACTGCGGCCTAACCACAATGTCTTCAACCACCGTACGTGGACTCAAATTCACCGACGTCCAGACGAGCTCGGCGATGTCCGAGGCGGGAATAAATCGCTCTTCGGGGATGCCGGCGCTGCTCCAGGAATCGGTGAAGGTGGCACCGGGCAAGAGGGCGACGACCCGGATTCCTTTGGGTTTCATTTCCTCGCGCAGACTTTTTGAGAATCCATACATCGCAAACTTGGAGGTCGAATAGCCGCCGCCAGCGCTGTAGGCCGTGATGCTCGCGATGCTGCACATATTTACAACTGTGCCATGCCCAGCTTCGATCATGGCTGGCAGTAGCGCCTTGCTGAGGTAATAAGCGCTGAAAAGGTTGGTAGCGATGAGTTGCTCGAGGATGGCATCGTCCTCGGAATGGAGTTGGCCGGGGAGGAAAACGCCGCCGTTGTTCACGAGGACGTCCAGTCGGCCGTGGGTGGCATTCACCGTTGCGGCAAAAGCCTTCACGGCTGACTTGTCGCTCAGGTCACAGACGTAGGTGATGAGTTCGGGCATTTCGGCTTTTGCAGCCGCCAATGCAGCCTCGCCACGTGCGCAGACGATCACGCGCCATCCCGCTGAATAAAATCGCTGCGCGATCGCCAAGCCAATGCCCTTGCTGGCACCTGTAATCAAAATCTGTTTCATAGGTGGCAAAATTAATCGAAAGCCCTTACATTCGAAGACGGGATATTCACACCCGATGACGACATGACTACTGCCAAGAAACTTTTGTTTGCGATTCCCCTCATTCTGCAAGTCATTTTATTCATAGCTTTTGAATCGCTCCTGATTCCGTTGATGGAAAATTCCCGCAACATCGAGCGGCTGATGCGTGGTCAGTTGCCGCGTGGCGATGCGCAGCTCTTGGTAATCATTTTTGGCATGCTGGTCGCACTGGACATCATCACAAGGGTGTTTTACATCATTTTTGCAATGCGTACCAAAGAATTGCATGAGGGCAAACGCATGACTTGGATCTTGGTATTGGCCCTGCTGGGGGTGATCGCCCAGCTATTTTTTTACTTCAAAGTGATCCGCAAGGCAGGCGCAGCCGAAAAGGCCACGGTTCAACAGCAAAAGGCTACGGACTTTTGGAATAGTTGAAGTAGAAGGTGAATGCGCAATCAGTAGCCAATCCACATACTGCATGATCTCTGCGCCGTCTGCGACCCCGGCGGTTGATTCCCTGACGACAAATACCATCTCTGCGCCCTCCGGGACCTCGGCGGTTGATTCCCTGATCACAACCACGATCTCTGCGCCCTTCGCGACCTACTAACTAACTCCATAGCCACTGAAAATGAGAACCTTATAAGTAACCCTTCTTCGCCCCAGCGGGGCCGACTTTCGGTAGCCGGATGCGGCAGCGCAATGTCATCAAGTTAAGGTCTCAATAGTTGTCCTTGGCATAACTGATGGGTGTTGATAATTTTGCAATCGCAATGGTCTGGCTTTGGATTATCCACATTGCTCTTTGTCGAAGGTTTTTGGTTGCGGACAAGCAATGTCC
>JANPHP010000476.1:0-38593 GCA_031424495.1 Bacteroidota bacterium
TGCATGGATCACAAAATCGGTGAGGGTCCTAAACCCACCTAATTGCGCGGCATGTTCAAAGAGCTCCTTTTGGTCCTTTGCGAGGCGCGTATCAAACCGGGCTTTATCCATTTCCTTTGTACTCTACAGGTGAACGATGGCTTACGAAGATCAAATGTACGGGATATTCCCGTACATTGCAAGGGTTTGTACAGGAATTTTCAGTCCGTGGGATAACGATTTTTCTTGCTGCGTAGTGCAATAGGTCGGATTCAGGGATTTCGGACTCAAATTTAATGGCACCGTAACAATCAGGGAGAAAACACCATGCGCCTAAATCTTGATCCGCTTGCTGCTGATAATCTGTGCTGAGTTTATCGCCCTGATTCTGATCTTGTGTTTGATCAAAATATCCTCGATCGATTGATCAGTTTTCGTGAAGAACCAAGCATTGAAGTCGGCTATCAATGTTGGAAATGAAACGATGGCGTTCACCCGTCTGTCAGGCTCAATGATACCCAAGTCACGAAAATATTTGACGGTATCGATAATTTGATCCACCATACATTGCGGGTAGTCATTTTCTTCCCTAAACGCATTCTCCAAATTGGAGACATATTTTGTCTCTATGGCCAAAATCCAATCGTCGGTGAGGCAAGCTTGCGGGAACATGACGCATTCGCATTGTTTTGAATACAGCCCGACAGCTACCTCTAAGGCATTTCTTCCAAATCCATCGAAATAGACTGGAACACAGTTTTTGTTGGCAATAGCAACAAAATCGATCTCCGGTAAATTTCTTTCAAGCGATACTCCGCCGGAACTTGCATGGGTTCGGTCAACCACGTACAAAATCGGGGCGCTTTCAGTGACGATATGATGACTCGGCAGCTTAGCTCTCAACCTTGTGATCATACTCAAAATAGTTTAGCATGTCGTAGTATTCGTCCATGATTTCATTCGAAATCTCATTGAAAAAGTGCTTGGTGATTGTCTTCGTTCTAGGGTCAATGATCGAGGAAATTCTACCATCCTTGATCTCCCAAGCGGAAACGAGGGAAGGATCGACCCAAGAATCACGGCTTTTTAATTCCTTTTGCTCCTCAATGGGCATTTTTTCTTGGATGACGCCGCCCATTAGGCAATTGTTAATTGCGTAGAGTACGTAAGGGCTGTGGGTGGTCATCAAAATGCTATGAGGGCGTTCACCCTTGGCTATCTTTTTGAATAAATAATATATCAAATCTCTTTGTGTGGAGGGAAATAAGTTTTGCTCGGGTTCTTCCACAATAAAATTGGTGAAGTTATAACTGCTGCGTTTAATCATCCATTGCAAAATATTATCCATATTGGCCATTGAAAGTTCTATCTGTGTTTTACTTTCAAGAGACTCCCGAATACTTGCTTCAGAATTTCCCGCAATTGGGTCAATATTGTCCATTAATATTTTCAAATAGACTTCCTTTTCTCTTTCTATTTTCTCTTTTTCATTGACAGATAATGGTTTTTTTTCAGAGAAAACACCATCTGTTAGGTAATCAATCAACATAACAAGAGGGACTACCGATTGTAGCCCACTCGATGCATTCATCAATTCTAATTCTTTTTTTTCATCTGTCAGCGTCAGGATATCAGAATCGGATTCGTGGTGATAAGCATAAGAAACTCCCAAGTCAAGGACTGACAAAGTCTTATTTCCCTCATACTTCTTTTTGGCGGCATACCAATCGTAAACAAAGCTGATAATGTTGTCATTCGTCTCGTTATACCTTCTCAGATTGGGAATCACTGAAACAAAATTGCGTTCAGCAGGGATATAAATATTTTTGGATTTCAGATATTTGATTTCTTCTTCCTTTCTGGTTATTTCCAGCTTAAACGAAACTCCTTTATGCTGAATACGAATGAATTCGCTTTCATAAGAAAAATAAGAGTCCTCCCGAAAATACGACTTCCCAATGCGATGAAAGTCAATAAATTGATCGGCAAAATCATACTCGAATTTCCCATCCAGAATGAACCGTTTTTCGACCCATTGGCAGAAACTTATGACTTTTGCAATCGTGCTCTTGCCACTGCTCTGCGGCCCAATAATCACATTGATTCGATTCAATTCAATCTCTACGTCGACAATCGGTCCAATATTTCGAATGATTACCTTATTCATTTCCCAAGCACTTTGCAAAAACCAAACATTCCAATGATTTCAAGCCCAAAAATTCGATCATACATACAGTATGACCCGGCAAGCCTAGCAAATTTCGCAAAATTACACCGCTTCACAAACAAAAAATCCACTCACCGCACCACCCACTCCATGATCCCATCCCACTGCCGAGCCGATTTCTTTCTGCGTCCAAATACCCGCAAGGGGCCCTTTTTGGTGACGAGATCCAAGCAAAACAGGCTGTCGGTTCGCTCGAAGTCGACGAGGCGCCCGGCAGACAGGGCGGTCATGCCTTGGCAATCGTGGCATAGGTAACGCAATTGCAGGCTATCACCCTTTTTGAGGTGGCGCTCGGCCGGTATGTCGAGCGGCTGAACTTGATAAGAATGTGTGTACACGCGCGGCAGGTCGTAGCTCGCGCCGCTGTCGAGGCGCGCGATCAATGGAGCTGCTGCATAACCCAATTTGAAATATTCGGGATTGACGAGCGGTAAGCAGTCAAAGTCGGCGACGCTGAGCGTTTGGGGCAGGAGCTGCCACTGCCCCTCACTCGGCAAGTGCGTGAAAATGAATTCCTCGGGCGGCGTATCAAACCAATAACCTTCAAATCTTTTGGTGGTGTGCAGCCATCCGCCCTGCATTTGGCCATAACCTGCGGCCCAGGTCACGTCGATCAGGTGCCATGTCGAGTCGATCTTGAAGGCATTCCAAGCATGGTCGGGCTCCAAGGAATTTTTGGTGAGCAAGGAACTGAAGCCCTTGGAAAATCCGATCACTTTTTTGCTTTGTAACCCGGCTTGCAATGCAAGCAAGTCGAAAAGGTTGGCGTAGTCCTCGCAAACGCCGCGTCGGCTTTTGAAAATGGTCGTGATGTCGCGCAAGCCGTAAACGCCGCTGTTGTAGGCGGCGTCATCGTAGCGAATCCGGTCGGCTATCCACGTAAAAATGGCCCGAAATTTATCCCAATCGTTGCGAGCGGGCGCGACGAGGTAGTGAGCAAGCGTATGTGCGCTGTCTTCAACGTCGGGTGGCGCGGCAAGGGCGTGCGCATCGATGGCTGCCCATAGGGAGTCGGCACGACGGTAGGGAATCGCAACCAACGGCTCTGGCAAACAAGGCATTGTATCGATCGTGGTCGAATCTACCACCTGTGTAACCGAAGCATCTGCCTGTGGCATTGGCCTGAGGACAGCAAGAAGTACCTCGACCAAGATCAGGCCGAAAAAGAAAGCGACCGCTCGCCAATGCAGTGATTGTAGGAATTTTGCCACCTTCTACAAAGCTACAGAAATTCAAATTGTTCCTGCAGAATTGGCAATCGCCCTGACAGCCGATATCAATTTCTATCTGAATTAATTGTAAATTGGTTGCATCATCGATTGCTCATCAGCAATCGGATGTTTGCGGTTCAGTATCAATTGTTTATTCAAATGCCTATTCGTCCAACTGCCTTGCTTGCTCCGATTTTCCTATGCATGATTTTCTTGCGGGTCCAGGCGCAACATGATTGGCAGGTGCCCTTGCAGGAACCGCAGGTTTTTATAGAAAACCTTGGCCAATATGATGCCTTGGGACGGGGTTTTCCAGCGCGACCACGGTATGTGATCGACCATGGATTTGGCTGGCAGGCGATGGTGACCGATGATGGGCTGCAGTACCTCGTACAGCGCACCATTGACGATGAATCTGCTGATAATGAGGAAGCTCACGGCCCCGAAGAGAGCCACGGCGAAATCGTGCAAAGCCGCTTGAGCATGCAATTTGTGGGCGCCTCCCCGACGCGTACAATGCGTGCGGCGGGCGAGCAAGATGACTATTACACATACTCCTATCCTGTCGGCGAAGGCTATCGCAACGTGGACCATGCGGCTGCTTACAGCGATTTGCATATCGATGGACTCTATCCTGGTATCGGGCTGGACCTGGCTGGCCCAAAGGACGGTGGCCTGAAATACAGCTTTCAGTTGCAGCCGAGGGCGAATGCGGGGGCGATTCGTTTGAAGTGGGAAGGCGGCACGCCTACGCTCGACGGAAATGGCGACTTGCATCTGCCTGCAGTGCTTGGCGAATTGGTCGATCAGCATCCAAGCGCCTGGTATACCGATGATCCGTCGACAAGGATCCCAGTCGAATTTGCGCTCTCAGGGCAACAAGTCACCTTCATGCTGGGCAATTACGATGCACAACGGGCCATTACGATCGATCCATGGACGATCAATCCTGCCCTTCCCGCCCCATTCAACCGCGCATTTGAGGTGGATTATGATGCTGCGGGCAATGTCTATGTCTTTGGGGGCGGAATGGGCTACAACTTGAAGAAATACAATAGCGCGGGCACCTTGCAATGGACCCATACATCCCCTTGGGACACGTCGAATGCATGGTTTGGCGAGTTGCTCACGCTCTCCACGGGCGATTGTTTCATCACAAGTGGCTCGGTTGCCAAGATTCGCCGCTTGACAACAGGCGGCGGAACGACTTTCACCAACAATGGTCCATTTTTCAACAATGACGAATATTGGAATCTCACACTGAGCTGTGACTTGACAAAACTCGTGGCAGGAGGCACGCGGCTGATCGGTTTAGTTTCGCCGCAGGGCCACATTTTCAACCTCAACATGGCCAATGGCAACCAACAAGCTGGCAGTCCCTACAATGTTTCGCCAGTGGGAATGAAGGAAATCAGAGCCCTGTGTACAGCTGGCAATGGCAACTATTATATGCTCAGCAATGACAATCTCATTGCTGTGAACCAAGCATTTGGCATTATTTACAGCATCGCGAGTGGCACTTCGCATCCCTACAACAGTCCCGCATTCCTCGCCAAAAATGTACAAGGACAAAACAGCATCGACGCCAACTCGGCCAATATTTACATCAACACCGGCTCCAACTTGCAAAAGCGCGACATCAACACGGGCGCGCTCCTAAGCTCAATCGCCATTCCCGGCGGCGGCTTCACCGGCGGATTTTTTGGCACCGGCGCCACCAATTCGGGTATGGTGATCGACGCATGCAACAATGTATTCGTCGGCTCGACGAACGCAATCTATAAATACGACGCCAATTTGAATCTGCTCGGGTCTGTCGTGACGACAGGTGCCATTTACGATTTGGTCATTCCCTCTGCAGGCACATTGATCGCTGGCGGCAATGCCCTGGTGATTTCCAATACAACGCTTGCTCCATGCGCCCCCAAAACGATCGTGTGCGTCATTTTACCTGTCGAAATGGGGTATTTCAACGCCAATTGCCATTCCGATATCGTGGAGGTGCATTGGCAGAGCCTGCAAGAAAATAACAATCTGGCCTATTTCATCGAGCGCACGCAGGATGGCGTGCAATGGGAGGAACGCGGCCGCATGGCTGGTGCTGGCACGAGCGCATCGCCGATCGACTATCAATTTCGCGAGGCAACGCCGCTCCCGCATGCCGACCAACCCTGGTATTACCGCCTCAAAATGACCGATGGCGATGGGAACGAAACTTATTCGGGAATTACGACCGTCGAGACTTGTGCCCAATCCGATCCTACGATCTCTGTGAATCCTACGGTTGCAGACAAAGCCGCATCGCTGAGTTTTGAGAGCAAGCTGCCCGGAAATGGAAGATTGCTGATCGATCAAGCCTTGGGACAAACGGTGCGTTCGGTGGATGCACACTGGCTTGCGGGCCAAAATGCGCTACAGCTGCCAATTGAAACGCTTCCTGCGGGCATCTACCACGTGCGTGTGATCGATGCAAAAGGCGAGGTCATCGTGCGCAATGCGCGCTTTGTAAAGCAATAGTCGAATCCCAAACTTGATGCCCATGGTATCCAATGCTACGCCATTGGATGCTAGTGCCATGCGAGAAACGCTAGCGCTTACTGGCCAATTCCTGAAGGAGTGTTGCAAGCAGCGTTTAACTGTGCTCTATTCAATGTTTTGGGGCACTAGACTTGCCATCAGACCATGCGATTCGACGGAAAAGCTCGCTTTTCAATGACTTGGATCCAATTGAAGCCTGCTCCTATTTGGTCAATGGCCTTACCATTCGCCTACAATTTGGAAATCATACGCAGCAAGGGCGAACCATTACCTTGTACTTTGAGCAGATAAGTTCCAGCAGCCAACATTCCCGTCGGCAACTCCAATTGATTTTGGCCTTGAAGCATCCGTCTTGCATCTGTCCACAATACGCGCCCTTGCAAATCGGTGATGACAAGCGAAACGTTTTCGGACCGCGCCAAATCGAGTTGCAAGTAACAAGTTGCTGCGGTTGGGTTGGGGAATATGGTCAATGCGCCCAATGAAGCAGGATCACCTATTCCGACGAGAAACGTAAAGGGGTCAGAAAGTGCGTCACAACCTGCTCCGACATCCACCCTCACCGTGTAACTACCCGAATGCAGCGGCACGTAGTGGCTTGTGATGGCACCTTGTATCGGCACAAGGTTTTCATACCACTGGTAGCCGTTACCGGCACTGGCATACAAGGTATCATTGGAGGCCGTGATCGTCGCCAATGGCGCTGCCAAAACGACCACTGTAGCAGTATCAGAGGTCCTGTGACAACCAAATCCATTGGTTACATAAACGGTAAAAGCGCCAGAATCGGTTAACAAGATCGTGTGGGTCGTGGCTCCATTGGACCATAGATAGGTCGAATAACCCAATCCAACGGACAGGGTTGCGGTATCGCCCTCACAGATCGTGGTCGTGCCAGCCGGTGTCACGACAGGTTGGGGAACCGATGCTGGGAAAAAGGTCAATTGTAGGCTATCTGTATGGACACAGCCCGCACCATCGTCGGCAACGACGGTGTACAATCCGCTCGCGGTCGCCAATAGGGAATCGTTTGTACTGCCATCGGACCACAAATAAGTGTTGTAGGTCGAGGGCAGCGTGAGGTAAACCGAATCCATAATGCAAAATGGATAGTCGCGTGACAATAGGATATTGGGATTGCCGGGCGTGTGAACGGGCAGCACCAAAGTATCTTTGGATTCACAGCCTTGACTAGTTGTTACCGTCAAGACCACATTGGCCAAGATGTCGGTGAGTTGCTGGTAGCCATGCGTCGGTATTTGGCTATTGTTGAATGAGCCATCGCCAAAATTCCATAGGAAATCCAATCGCATAGGATTGGATGGTGTCCACGCTGTTTGCAGATTGGCATTGACAAAGGTGCCTTGCAGCGCATTGACGGAATGGTCCGTCGCAGTCGCTGTACCTGGCGCTTGGTCAAAATTGAAATAAAAGCTCATGTTCAAAAGTCCCGGTGGCATGGGCCGCTGGTTGAGCTCGACGACTTGTTGTGGCGTCAAAACAAGATTCCAAAGTCGCACCTCATCGATCAGGCCATTGAAAGTCACGCGATTTGGCCCACCGCCGATGGTCCATGGTGTTCCGGGAACGACATTGTGGCCATCAGAGTAGAGCAGGGATTGGTCGAGTACCCCGTTGATATACAATTTCGAAAAGGTGCCATCCACCACAAAGGCGATGTGTGACCAAATGCCGATTTGCAAAATCGCTGAGGAAGTAAGCATTGCGAAAAACGGACCATCTTGTTGTCTCGCGGTGATCAATCGTGTCGCGGGGTCATAAATGATCGAGATGCCATCTCCCGAGGCCATCCTTTTCTCTACAATCACTTGTGCTGCACCTGAAGCAGAGCTGGGCTTGATCCATGCCTCCAAAGAAAATTGTGGTCCTGGTCTCACAAGCGGCGTATCGGGGATTTCAATGTAATCGTTGATACCATCCACAAGAAAGCCGTAGGAATGCGACCGAAAATTGATCGGAGCCGTGCTGCAAGCGAGGCTATCGTCAGTGGAAAATTGGCTCAATTGCACTTTGGGCAAAATGATGCCATTCGTGAGTGCGGTGCAGTTGTTGGCGTCGCTCACGGTCACCATGTAGCTGCCCACGCCTAATCCCACCAAATCTTCATTGTTGCTGCCATTGGACCAAGCGTAATTGAAGGGCGGGGTGCCGCCTGTCATGGTGAGGTCCAAGGCTCCTGTGGTTGCAGCACCACAACCGGGCTGTGTGGATTCTGCAGAGGCATTCAGGATGGGATACTGGCTCAGGAACAGGGTATCATCGTCGTAACAGCCAAAAGAGTTTGCAACGTAGACGCTATAGCCGCCTGGGCCATTGGCGAGGTAGGTCGGCTGCTGACTGGCATCTTGCCAAAAATAGAAAGTCGCACCTGTAGTAATCGGCGTAAGCAGGTAATTGGTGATGTTGCAGAGTGTCGTGTCGTTGCCGAGGCTCACGGTGATGCCGTGGGCGTCTGTAATGACAAATGTATCCAAGGCCACGCAGCCATTGGCATCGATGACCGAAACGGAATATATGCCCGAGGTAATCGATACGAGATCTTGGGTTACTGCGCCATTGCTCCATGTGTAGTTGGACATGCCGATCGCTCCTGCCACGGTGAGGTCGATCGAGCCATCGTAAAAACCTGGGCAAGTTTCATCGGTGACTACCGAGGATAGTGCGATTGTACAGGGCTGCGCCGCAAGGCGAGATACCGCAGCGAGCACGCCCCAAAACACCAGCAAACCAATACGGGTAAATGTCGTTCTCATTCCTTAACCTAAAATCACCCGACCCTCAGACAGGTCTAATGAAAAAATCCATGATTTCCGACAGGTAAGTTAATCATCGGCCTTTGATTTTGCAAAATCAAAATGCTAGAGACGGCCGATCAAAGGCTTAAATCGTGTAAGGAATGCAAGGCAATATTCTGGTTGTTGTGATCGGTAAACGTCACTGCAAGCTCGTCGCTAGACAAAAAAACCAGCAGCTTGCGGGTTGATGCCGTAAACTGCTGGTTGCTAAAGCAGGCCAATGATGGGCCTATTTGTGGAGGTGCCGGGAGTCGAACCCGGGTCCGGAGAAGGTCTCAGTAAGCTTTCTACATGCTTAGCCGAATCTTTAATTTTTCCTCAGCCTACCCGATTGGCAGGGCGTTGACTGAAGATGAATCCCTTAACTCTTAGGGCCGCTTAAGGGCGTTGCGTCCCGATCCTGTCTTTTGCGAGCGCCTTATAGGTACAGATGGCAGGCAAGCCATACCGAAAGACGTCTTACAGTCCTAATCTAATTAGGCTGCGAGAGCGAACGAAGTGTTGCCAAATATTGTTTGAGGATTCGCTTTAAAGCGCTACTTCCACAACGCGCTGCATGCTTACTCACCTCAACTGATCCCGTCGATTCCATTCACCCCCAGTTTCTTTTTCGTTGAGGCAAAAATTTTCATTTTCGCCGTTCAAAGAACTACAGACACCTTACGTGCCCTTCGTGATCTCTTTACGCAAACGCTTCACAAGCGTTGTGCAAAAAACCCAAACAATGGATGGGTAGATCCATCCGCTTGGGTTTTTCTGAAACCGCTACAAAGATAGGCAATTATTGTTGCTCTATGCCACCCCCTGCGTGAAATGGGTCTTTTACGACCTCAACGGTAAATCTGAGCCCGATGGTAGGGTTCATGATGTCGTTGGTGGTGACGGTGATGCTTTTGCTCTGCATGCCTGGGCGGCCCTTGGAATTGAAGGTCGCAGTGATCGCGCCCGTGTCGCCGGGAGCGATGCTCGACACTACGGGGGCGATTGCGGTGCAACCACAGCTCGCCTTGGCCGAGATGATCGTCAATGGCGCACTGCCAGTATTCTTGAATTTGAAATCGTAGATGTAGTTTTCACCCTCGATGATGCGACCACCTTCAACGCTTGTCGTTTCAAATTCAATGTGAGGCGAGTTGGCCTTTTCAGTTTCTGAAAAGACCCTTTTGAAATTGCCGTTGATCGTGAGTTCCTTTTTATTCAACTCAGGCTCATCTGTAAAAAATGCGATGTTTTTTGCGATATAGCCATCAACTTGACCGCCTTCTTTCATCTTCTGGCCATTGATTTTGATTTTCACTGACGTTTCCTGGCCTGCTTTAAGCACATCATCCTTGAAAATCACCGTAATCTCAGGGTCATTTTGCGTTTTGTCCTTGAGAATCTTGATCGGTAGTGAGCTTGTATTTTTGAATTTGAATTCAGCCTCCAGATTTTCCTCAGAAGTGAATGCCTTTACGTTTTCGATTACCTTTTCAAATGCCAATGCACCCCTGATCACGCTGTAATTGACGGCGGGACCGGTTGCGAGGGCAGGTTTGCCGAGCGGCGCGGGAACGAGGTTTTTTTCACCTTCAGGCTCGCCCGTCTTCGCGTTGATTTGCCCTTTGATGAAAATTGTGATGGGATCGGTGCGATCATTGTAGGTCACGGCCACCGATTTGTTGAATACGCCTACGCGCTGCGAGTTGTAGGAAACGTTGATTTCGCCCGTTGCGCCTGGAGCGATTTCTGCCTTGGACCAATCGGGTGTCGTGCAGCCGCAGGCGGCTTTTACATTGGTGAGCCTGACGACTTCTTGGGAAATATTCTTGAATTTGAAGACCGTCTCGGTTTTTGCACCTTGATCCAACACGCCAAAATCGTGCGTTTTCTCCAAAAACTCAATCATGTGCGGGCCGGGCTCGGGCGCTGGCGCAACCTCATTTTGAGCCTGAAGTTTAAGCACGACAAGAGCAATGAAAACGGATGTGATGATAATTTTCAAACGCATACAAAAGGGCTAGACTCAGTGTGAATGATCAAAAATAGGAAAATTATTCTGTAACGTCAGTGATTGGCTGATGGGCTTCGCTGTTGATCACTTCGCTCGGCACCTCGGCTGGATATTCGATGCGACCGTGGTACATGCTGGACAGCATCGAGAAGATCACCTGCTTGGATTCTTCCAGGTCTTTGAAAGTGAGATTGGCCTTGTCAAACTGCCGCTGACGCACCTTGTTGTCGATGATGCCCTCGACCATCGCAAGCAATTTTTCAGGGCTATGGTCTTTGAGCGCACGCGCAGCAGCCTCACAAGAGTCAGCAATCATCAACACTGCCATTTCCCGGGTAAAAGGCAGAGGACCAGGGTATTGAAACTCAAAAATATCAACCTCCTCGCCTGGATGCTCTTCTACGTGTTTGCGGTAAAAATACTCGGCTCGCGTGGTGCCGTGGTGGGTCTTGACGAAGTCTATCACTTCGGCAGGGAGGTTGTGCTCCTGCGCAAGTCTCACACCGTCAGACACATGCCTGATGATGATGTCTGCACTCTCTTGATAACTCACGCCTCCATGCGGGTTGTGATGGTCGCCGAGATTTTCGATGAAAAACATCGGGTTCAGCATCTTGCCCACATCGTGAAACAGCGCCCCGACTTTGGCTTGCAAGCTGTTGCCGCCAATCTTGTTCAGTACCGACTCCGTCAGGTTTGCCACTTGGATGCTGTGCTGAAAGGTGCCCGGTGCGCGCACCGAGAGTTCTTTGAGCAAAGGATGATTGGTGTCAAGGAGCTCGATGTAAGTGAGGTCAGAGGTAATCCCAAAAATCCGCTCAAAAATATAAATGATCGGATAGGTAATGAATGTGAGCAGGACGTTGATCCCAAACAGCAGCAAATTCACGTACTCCACCGACGCAAAGCTGCCTCGTGTGTAAAACTTGTAGCCGACGTAGGAAAACAGGTAGGTCATGAAAATGAGCGACAAGGAAATGAAAAAATCGCCCCGGTTGCGCAGCTTGTTGATGCTGTAGACCGCCGCCGTACCTGCACACAATTGCACGAAGAAATACTCAAACCCATTGGGGATGATGGCGCCGGCAAAAACAGCGACGATCAGATTCCCAAAAAAAGCAAAACGACTATCAAAAAACGCCGACAAGATGATCGTGACCATGCATACAGGCGCGAGATAGATATAATTGAGTCCGGCGACTTCTTGCGTGAGCACCGTGAGTTTCAAAATCAGGGTGATCACGGCCACCATCATCAAAAATACGAGCAGCACGAGGGCCAACTTGCGCGGGCTGAAAAAGATGCGGGGACGGTTGTTGCGAATGAACAGTATGAGGAGCATACTCACGATGCTGACCATCACCAATTGGCCACTCAGGGTGACCCAATAGGGCGTGCGCCCATAACGGTCGTTGCGTGCACGTATATAAGAAGTGATCTTGCGATCATGCCCTTCGTTCACCGGCTCTCCGCGCGAGATGATGGTCTCGCCCTTGGCGACTTTGTCAAAAACCGCCGACACCAAGTGCATCGCACGCTCCTGCTCCGTGCGCGTGGCCTCTTTGTCAAAACGCAGATTGGGCCGCATCAACGGAAAAATCACCGCCTGTATGAGCCTGCGTTCAGCGGCATCAGAACCTTTCTGACTGGAGCTGAAAAAATCCATCAATTCTGTCGTGGAGAGTGCCAGCGCCTTTTGCACCAAATGTGTTTCAGACTTGCGCACGTAGATCAGGTCGGTATTCAGGGCTGCCTTAGCTGTATCGGTTAGCCCCAGAGCATAGACATCTTTGATAAATTCATCGGTACGGTTGGCAAATGCAACCTTCCATGCATGCAAGTCGGGATGGTCACCCGAGGTCAACTCAGGATCAATACCATACTTGTTTTGTATTTTTTGGCGGAATTCAGCGCGTTCAGTTGCATTGGATCCTTGCATTTGTTCGTAGCTCACCTGATCGGTAAAGCATCGCTCGATTGCTGAGGCCGCAGCAATCCAAACTTCTTGGCGCAACGTGGAGTCAAGGACAAACACGGGAGGCACACTGTTAAAAGCGAGCCTGCGCTCTTCCTCATACTGCGCAGGCGGCTTTGTGATCGCAAAATCAAATTCTGCATGCAATTCGGGAGCCACCCAGGGCTTGCCAAGCTCATAGTTGAGCTCGGGCACAAAATCCTTGGGAAGTATCACTGCTGTGAATACAATAAAAAACAGGATCATAAACCAACGGGCACGGGCAGATCTTGGCAGCCGCTCTGCGAGCTTGAGACCGCCTACGCTCGGCAAACCCACGCCGATCACTGTTCTTTTGCCAGTATTACTATTCATCCTGCATCGTTTTCACTTTGTAAAATAACGCAGAAATCACCAATACCGAAAAAATCAGAACGTTTTCAAATGTTTGGCGACCATTCGACACCTAGTTTGCCGCCTTTCTAGGCTTCCAAAATCTCATGTCGGGAAAATCGATCGAGTGAATCCAACAGCCTCAAAAAGCGAATCCGCCGAAACCGGGGAGGTAACGACGGATTCTATTCATTAAATCAATCAACTACTGCTTCATACGCTCGACGCAACGCAGGGTTACACGCGATCAAAAAAAATCAAAAAAATTTGGAGATCATGTTTGGTAGGGCGAATGCATGCGCAGAAAAAGTCCTTTAAAAAAAACAGGACCGCCGGAATATGGGGGTTCCAGCGATCCTTACTAACCATAACAAACAAACCTAGGCAAATGAAGCACTTTTTTTGATAAGTAACTGCATCCCTTCAAAAAAAAAAAAAAAAAATTTGGAAAGGCTCGTTTGGGTAGGATTAGATGGCAACGAACAGAATGTCCTAAAAAAAAACAGGACCGCCGGAATTTGGGGGTTCCAGCGATCCTTACTAACCATAACAAACAAACCTATGCCAATTACGCCTTTTCTTTTGAAACGGTTGCTATCCGATCCAATAATTTTTCCATTTTTTACACATTTATTTCACAATGCGCTGATTTTGAGCTAGAAAATTTTCAGTTTTGTCTCGTCAATTTCTGTGACCCGACTGGCGAGATCGCAAATTCAGCCAAACAATTCATCCGAGATCTGGGTTTTGAATTGAGGAATGGAGACTCTAATTTTGAACCTTTAGAAAAACACCACGCATCTATGAGTAAAGACGTCTATATCATCGCTGGGGCACGCACCCCGATCGGCAGTTTCATGGGCTCGCTCGCCTCGGTTTCTGCCACGCGCCTCGGCGCTGCCGCCATCAAAGGCGCCCTCGCCAAGGCTGGGGTCGATCCCAGCCAAGTCGACGAAGTCTATATGGGCAATGTGCTCCAGGCCAATCTTGGACAAGCGCCAGCTCGTCAAGCAGCACTGTTTGCCGGCTTGCCCAATTCTGTTGTGTGCACTACCGTTAATAAGGTATGCGCATCGGGCATGAAGTCCATAATGCTTGCAGCCAACGCCATCTTGCTTGGCGATGCACACATCGTCGTCGCAGGCGGCATGGAAAGCATGAGCAATGTGCCCCACTACATCGGGCAGAGCCGCACGGGCTACAAACTCGGCCACGGCGAGCTCACCGACGGCATGATCAAAGACGGCCTCTGGGACGTCTACAACAACTACCACATGGGCAATGCCGCCGAACTCTGCGCCAAGGAATGCAATATCTCCCGTGAAATGCAGGACGAATTCACGGTTGAATCCTACAAGCGCTCGCAAAACGCAATCGCCCAAGGCTTTTTCAAAAACGAAATCGTCCCTGTCGAGATTCCACAGCGCAATGGCGCACCCGTCGTCGTCGACACCGACGAGGAGCCTGCGCGCGTCTCTTTTGAGAAAATACCCGGCCTCAAGCCAGTATTTATCAAAGACGGCACCGTCACAGCCGCCAATGCCTCGACCATCAACGATGGCGCATCAGCCCTCATCCTCGCAAGTGCCGAGGCCGTCGCCAAGTACGGCCTCAAGCCCATCGCCAAGTTTCGTGCAGGCGCAGATGCCGCCAAGGCACCTGAGTGGTTCACAACCGCGCCGAGCGACGCGATTCCTAAGGCGCTGCACAAGGCAGGCCTTACCAAAGACGAAATCGATGCTTGGGAAATCAACCAGGCATTTGCTGTGGTGTCCATCGCCAATGAGCAGATCTTGGGCCTCGACCGCAGCAAGGTAGACACCTGGGGCGGCGCGGTCGCCCTCGGGCACCCACTCGGCAGCTCGGGCTCGCGCGTGGTCGTCACGCTCATGAGCGTGCTCGCAGCCCAGGGTGGCAAATATGGCGCTGCAGGCATCTGCAACGGCGGCGGCGGCGCTAGCGCAGTCGTCATCGAGATGCTGTAACCACTATTGATTCTATAAGATAGCCCAGGTCGGGGCTAGTGCGATGGCTATCGTGCTGGCCCCGCCTGATTTTGTATCGATAATCTATTTGGAATGATTCAGTTGCGATTGCATGTTTTTCTTTTGAGCGCATTGATGCTCCTCTTTTTTTCAGCCGAGACCGTGAAGGCGCAAGCAGACCCCGACGCAGGTAAGTCTATCGCACAAGTGGAGAAGGAACTCGCTCCCATCGCGTCCTTCATTCTCAATGACACAAGCACCGACGCCAAGATTGAGGCCAACAAGGAATTTATCGTGCGCCTCACCAATCTGCTCAAGCGGCCCGACAGCTATGACTATCCTTTTGATTCGCTCAAGACGGTTTCACACCTGAATCCGCAAGACAATAGCTTCCGCATTTTTACCTGGTTCATCATCGACAACCCGGCAAACGCCTATTTTTCAGAGTTGTCGCATTACTATTTTGGTTTGGTGCAGCGCAAGTATGTGGATGTCAAGGGCAAGACCCACTACATCGTGATTCCCTTGATGGAATTGGAGCAGGTGCCAAAAGGCTTGGAGAGTCTCGTGACCGATAACTACAGCTGGTTTGGTGCATTGTATTACAAGCCCAAAGATTCCAAGTACATCCCTGAGTACGACGGTTTTTATTATCAGCTGATGCCGGGAAAAGGCGATCTCAAGCGCGACCCCAACGCCAAGGAGGAGGTGATTACCTACATCCCCGGCAAATACCGTGGCAGGACGGTCAAGGTGGTAGATCAGCCGAAATACAGCAATTACAAGCGCGTGAAGACGGCGACGAAGTATTATCTGCTCATGGGCTGGAATGGTTGGGACAATACGGCCAACTACAAGGTCGTCGATGTGCTGTCTTTTGATCCCAAAGACAGCTCCAAAGTCAATTTTGGGGCGCCGATCTTCTATTTCGACCGCATTCCGAAGGCGCGTGCATTGTTCAAATATGCCGACTACGCCAACTTTTCCCTCAACTACACGACCGTGCGTCGTGGCCCACTCAAGATTTTCCAAAAGCGCATGCTGGTCTATGACCATCTTTCCTTGCCACAATCCGCCCGCCCCTTGGATCAATATGATATGGGTCCCGATGGCTCCTACGATGCCCTCTCCTATTTCGGCAAGTATGGCGGCTACTTTGAGTGGTACCGCAATGTGGAAACCAATGAGCGTACCAACGGCAAGAAACACGCCAAGGAAATGGCCAAACTCCAAGCCGAATACGCCAAAGGCGACAGCACCCTTCCAGATTATTCAACCTTTCTCACCGACCGCCAAATCCGCACTGGCGAACGGGCGGCAGAAAAGGCTTCCAAAAAACAAAAGAAGGAACTGGAGCGCAAGCTTAAGGAAAGCGGGATTGTGATCCCCAAGGGGAAAAAAGAGTCTCAGAAAACGGAGAAGGAATAAGTCTGATCCCATTTGTTACCAGTGCTGGGCTTGGCCAGTAACCACTCCGCTCCCATACTCGCCGCCCGCAATCGCCTGAAGATTGCGGGCGGCGGTTTTTGTGGCACATGCTGGATGCCTCAAGAAGCGGTTCGGCTGTGCAAGGAGCCCACCGGCCGCCATCCGTTTGCATGCGACGCCCGAATCCTATCCCAAGAATACTAGGATTTGTCAATCCTTATCGATACCTTGATACAGCCGTCAATATTGGTCAGTTGAGTGAGTCAATTGGTCAAAAAACGCACGTCACCAAGGCGGCATTCTCTATCAATAATCCCTCTAAAAATGAAAACAAGACTTTTATTCTCCCTATTCCTGCTCTTTGCAGCGGCTTCTAAGGCACAATCCACAGCCGATGTCAACGAAGCCTGCGGGCCCAACAAGCTTTGCGACCAAGGCCTCTACTGCGTGAAGGTCGAGCCCGATGATGATACGCAGTACGACTATGTTTGCTGCGAATGCGATCAAAGCAAACTGAGCGGGTACACAGCAAAGAAAAAAGAATGCTGCAAAGCAGAGCTCATCGCAGGCATCGACCGCAACCCGGGATTCAAGGAATCCACTGCACGCGATGGCCGCGTCGCCGTGGTGGCTTTTGATGAAATCGCAGAAAATATCAAAAAATGCAGGGAAGCTCGCACCGCCCGCGAGGAGGCCTGCTGGGACGGTGGCAATCCGGGCCACAAACAGGCCATCGAGCAATTACGCAATCAAAATTCAAATCTAGCGTCCGACAAACGGGACTGGATCAGCGACAAAAAGGTATTTTACACCACCAAAAGCGCCTACGAGAGCGCCCTATCCAACTTCAATTACAAGTGTCCACTCAGTCGCACAGAAACCATCAAGGACAAAGTAGAAGACATGCAGGACGATTTTGAAGACAAGAAACCTGTGGATTGTGATGCGCTTGAAGACTATATCGAGGAATGCGAAAAGTGCCAAGACGAAGCAGAAGATTTCCTGGACGACTGCTTCAACGACAATGTGAGCAACATGCCCTTGGAGTATTTCAACATGTTTGACAAATCTGGTACGGTCTGGAAGCAGGCCAAAGACCTGCTGAGCAAAGTGAAAAGCGCTTCATTGTGCGATTGAAAAAGCCATTTGAAAGTGGGCAGGAGGATATCCTGCCCACTTTTTTGTCGTACAAACAGCTGTCAAAAAGCACCCACTCCCATTTCCATCCAATCCAAACCATTGTCCATTTCCCATTGTCCATTGTCCATTATTAATTATTCATTGTCCATTATTCATTAAATTGCGCCTCCAATTTTAGAATACAATGATCGAGAAATACAAGAAAGTCGCCGTAATCGGTGCGGGCACGATGGGAAATGGTATTGCCCACGTCTTTGCCCAGTGTGGATACGAGGTCAATTTGATCGACATCAATGAGCAGGCCCTCGCTCGTGGCCTCGATACCATCGCCAAAAACATGGATCGCCAGGTCAAAAAAGAGACGATGACAGAAGCCGAAAAAGCTGCTGCCATCGGGCGCATCGCTTCGGTCACCGACCTTGCCGCTGGCGTGGCCGACCGCGCACTCGTCGTCGAGGCAGCCACGGAAAACCTCGACCTCAAGCTCAAGATCTTCGGCATGATGGATCAGCACGCCCCCGCAGACGCCATCCTCGCCACCAACACGAGCTCGATCTCCATCACCAAAATCGCATCGGCCACCAAGCGCCCGAGCAAGGTGATCGGCATGCACTTCATGAATCCCGTGCCATTGATGAAACTCATCGAGATCATCAAAGGCTACGACACCACCGCCGAAGTGCTGCAAGACATCATGGACCTGAGCCGCGACCTCGGCAAGGACCCCGTCGAAGTCAATGACTACCCCGGCTTTGTCGCCAACCGCATCCTCATGCCCATGATCAATGAGGCGATCTATACCCTCTATGAAGGCGTGGCAGGCCGTGACGAGATCGATACGGTGATGCGCCTCGGCATGAACCACCCGATGGGCCCCCTCACACTCGCCGACTTCATCGGCCTCGACGTGTGTTTGGCCATCTTGCGTGTGCTCCACGATGGGTTCGGCAACCCCAAATATGCCCCTTGCCCATTGCTCGTGAACATGGTCAATGCCGGACACCTCGGTCGCAAGACTGGACGCGGATTCTACGAATACAATCGCTAGGACACGGTTCAGTAAATCTAAAAAGGTTGGTTTCCCTGCGGAAACCGACCTTTTTACTTTTGATGAAAAAGAGCAGGAGAGTTGCTTCCCCTGCTCTTTTCATTCACCTACATGACTATCACTTCCTGCCCGGCAGCGACTGCGTGACATAGTCGCTCAAGAAACCGAAGTTGTCTTGGATGATCTTGTTCACGTCGTCGGAGGTGTTGTTGTAGCGAGCCGTGACGACGTCGCCATAAATCTGCTTACCGTCGGGACGAAACACATTGTAGTGGATCTTGATCTGCCGCGCATAGCGATGCAGATCGCGGTCGATGCAGTGCTGATAATCGGTCTTGATTTCAAACTGATTGATCGTTACGATGTAATCAGGCTGATACAAGTTATTCAACTTGGAGAGGAATTCTGGGTTTTTCCAGCTCAGGCGCATGTACTCGTCGTCTTTGGCGTCGATGGTGACATAACTCTCCATCTCGTTGAGCGTCTGCTTCTTTTCATTGGAACCAATGCTTTTCCAGCGTTGTTTCATGGTTTTCATGAGTGCGGCTTGTTCCTTGTTCATTTCCCGGCTGGGAGTTTCGTAGGCATAGCTCACATTCTTGTAAAACTCATCAAGGGCGGCAACGTCCACGGAGTCCTTCATCTGCGCCAGGTTGATGGGCGCGTAGCGTTTTTCCATCGTGGCCTCGGTGGCGTAGTCGAGGCCAAGCCGATAGGCTTTGCGCAGGTCTTTTTGCTCGATTTTGCTGGCGTCGCCGACCTGCTTGTCGCAGTCGCTGAAGTAGTAGCGCAGTTCGTGGAAGGGTATTACCAAGATTTTTTTCTTGGGGAGGGAATCCTCCGCGCCGTCATCGCTTTGCAGCACAGTGGATTGTGCCAAGCCCACAAAAGGAAGCATGGCCGTGAATACGAGGAGAAATACGAGGTTTTTCATAATATCTTTTCAATTCCTAAATCATAGGCTCAGAACATTTTGACGACGTCATTCAAGATTACAAACGCCATGAGGGCCAGCACCATCACAAAACCGATGGTCATGATGATTTCCTTGGCTTTGAGCGGAATTTCACGCCCGATAATGCCCTCGATCGAGAGGATAAGTACGTGGCCGCCATCCAAAACGGGGATCGGCAAGATGTTCATCACCGCAAGTACCATCGACAACATGCCGGTGAGCTTCCAAAACCATTCCCAGCCTAGGACATCAAATCCCTGTTTCATCACTTTGCCAATTCCCAATGGACCCGACATACTTTTGGATGCATTGGCATTGCCAGTCACGACAGCACGCAAGCCTTTGAATGTCTGCGGAATCTGATCGAATGCCGCCAAGATTCCGGCGGGAATCGCCTCTCCCAAAGAATAGGATTTGTGCTCTTTGAGTACGCTGTCATTGGGGACGACACCGATTTTTGCGATCGAT
The DNA here is from genome assembly GCA_031424495.1 of Bacteroidota bacterium. Taxonomy (GTDB): domain Bacteria; phylum Bacteroidota; class Bacteroidia; order J057; family JADKCL01; genus JADKCL01. Next base: position 20,136 of record JANPHP010000476.1, read on the forward strand.
TTCGTGAAAATCTGCAAGGGCAATTCCTTGCCTTTGCGATCGACCACGATGGTAACAACCTGATTGGGGCTGTTGCGGATGATGTTGGCGAATTGCGAATACTTTTGAATTGGCGTGGAATCCACCCGGATCACGCGGTCGCCGCTGCGCATTCCAGCCCGGTAGGCTTGGAACGAAAACTTGCTCGTGTCGATTTTCGCGTCCGCTTTCATCGCCGCCACCAAACCGACAGTATCCATCACCATCAAAACCGGCGGCTGATCTGCCATAAACAGGCGGGACTCGCCCGAGGCTTGAAACGCATCGATAAAGTTGTCGGGCAACTCGATTTTTGCCTTGCTTCCATCGGCATGCTCCACGTCAAAATATTTGCCGCGATCGACCAGCAAGCTCGGGTCGGCATATTGATTGAAGTAATCAAAAGTGCGTCCCGAATAGCTGAGCAGCTTGTCTCCTGTGCGGAAACCTTGCATCCACATGGCAGAGCTATCTGCGACGTAGATGCCGTTTTCGACATTTCTCATCGGCATGACCGTCTCGCCATAGCCCCAACGGTGACCGATGAAGATGATGCAACCGAGGATCACGTTCATGATGATGCCGCCCAACATCACGATCAGGCGCTGCCAAATCGGCTTGGTGCGAAATTCCCAAGGCTGTGGTGGCTGCTTCATCTGCTCCTCGTCCATGCTCTCGTCGAGCATGCCTGCGATCTTCACATAACCACCGAGCGGAATCCACCCGATGCCATACTCGGTATCGCCTCTTTTGACGCTGAAGAGCTTGAACTTGTAGTCAAAGAAGAGAAAAAACTTCTCGACCTTGATCTTGAACATGCGCGCAGCCCAAAAGTGGCCTGCCTCATGCACCACGATCAGGATGCTCAGCGCCAACAACATCAAACCAATTCCTATAATTAATCCCATTTCAAAAATGTATGCGTGTTTTAAATGTGTTTTGTCGTGACCTGCTCCAAGACCCAAGCCCGCGCGAGGCGGTCGGTTTCCAAGAGTTGCTCCAAACTTGCCGTTGCCAAAAATGGCAAGGCCGCAAGCGCTTCGCCATTCAGGTCGGCGATATCTGTAAACTTGATTTTTTCTTCGAGAAAGAGTTTCACGGTCACCTCATTGGCGGCATTGAGGATGCAGGCTGCGTTGCCACCGAGGGCCATGGCCTTGAAAGCATGCTTGAGATTGGCAAATACATCCCGATCGATGTCCTCAAAGGTGAGCGAGGCATAGTTGGCAAAATTGAAGCGCGGCCAATCGTTTTTGCCGCGGTGCGGAAACAGCAGGGCATATTGGATCGGCAGGCGCATGTCGGGCAGGCCCATTTGCGCTTTCATGCTGCCATCCTCAAACTGCACGAGGCTGTGGATGATGGACTGCGGATGCACGATGATGTCGATCTGCTCGTCGCGCAGCCCGAATAACCACTTGGCCTCGATCACCTCCAAGCCCTTGTTCATCATGCTCGCCGAGTCGATCGTGATCTTGGCGCCCATATCCCAATTGGGATGCTTGAGCGCCTGAGCCTTGGTCACTTGGGCGAGTTGCTCGCGGCTGTAGCCTCTGAACGGGCCGCCGCTCGCGGTGAGGTAGATCTTCTCGATCGGATTGATCTGCTCGCCGACGAGGCATTGGAAGATGGCGCTGTGCTCGCTGTCCACGGGCAAGATGCTCACGCGGTTTTCCTTCGCGAGCGCTGTGACAAGTTCACCGGCCACAACGAGGGTTTCCTTGTTGGCGAGGGCGATGTGTTTGCCGTTGCGGATGGCGTTGAGCGTCGGGCGAAGGCCAGAGAAGCCGACCAATGCGGTGAGTACGATGTCGATTTCCTCCATCGCCACGATCTGCTCGAGGGTGTCATCGCCGGCAAAGACCTTGATGGGCAGGTCTTCGAGCGCGTCGCGCACCTGTGCGTAGAGCGCCTTGTTGGCGATCACGACAGCGTTGGGGGCATATTGGCGGGCCTGCGCGATGAGCAGGTCGGCGTTGTTGTGGGCCGTGAGCACGCTCACCGACAACAGGTCGCTGTGCAATGCGATCACCTCCAGCGCTTGCGTGCCGATGGAACCTGTCGAGCCAAGTATGGCGATATGGCGTTTATTGTCTTCCAATCCTTCAGTGGCGCGCAGCGCCCGTTTCGATGTATTCCATTAACCAATCCGCGATCTTTCTGTTGTTGCTCAAGTGCGGAAACTTGTTTTGTCCCCCCAATTTGCCCTGTGACCGCATATAATCTCGTGTGGCATTGCGCTTCAACAACCTGATAACCGCCGGCTTGAGCATTTCGCCAGCCCGCAAGTCGTCGTAATAAGAGTTGTGGGTACGCAATTGGTCATCCAAAGTTGTTGCAAAGGCAGCCAAATCGGCGGGAAAGCGGTCAAACTCAATGAACCACTCATGAAAACTCTGCCCCTCTCCTGGCAACACCATCGGCGCTACGGTAAACTCTGTGACTTCCACCTGATGCATTTGACAGGCCGTCACCATAGATTTATTCACCTCCTCGGAGATTACATGCTCGCCAAATGCACTGATAAAGTGCTTCACACGACCCGTAACCTTGATGCGGTGCGGATTTTTGCTCACAAATTTCACGGTGTCTCCGATGTCGTAAGCCCAAAGGCCAGCATTGGTGCTCACAATCAAGGCATACTGCTGCTCCAACTCGACGTCTTCGATGCCGAGGCGACGCGCATCTGGGTTGCCATACTCCTCAATGGGAATGAATTCATAATAAATCCCATAGTCGAGGTTTAACAACAGCCCTTGGTTGTCCAAAGTATCTTGAAATGCAAAAAAGCCTTCTGAAGCTGGAAAAACTTCCAAAATATTGAGCTTGCCTTCAAAAAACTTCTTAAAAACTGGTGCATACGGCGAAAAATCCACCCCGCCCTGGACAAAAACGCTGAGATTTGGCCACTGTTGCAGCGGATTCTTGCCAGTTTTCTCCTTGAGGCGCTCAAAAAACATCTGGACCCAGGGGGGAATGCCAGAAATCAAGCGCAAATCGCTGCGCAAGGTCTCTTCCAACACCTTGTCGATCTTTTCTTCCCAGACTTCAATGCAATTGGTCTTGTAGGTGGGTACTTGATTGCGTTTCAGGTAAGCGGGAATATAGTGATTCACAATCCCTGATAGCCGCCCGACCTGCATGCCCCACTCATTCGTTTCCAATACGGGGCTGCCGCTTAGAAACATCATATTGCCGTCGAGGAAGCTGCTGTTGCCGGAGGAGGCAATGTACATCATGAGCGCATCGCGAGCCCCAAGTAGCTGAAATTGAATCGATTCCTTACTGATGGGAATGTATTTGGCCCCGCTCACCGTGCCGGAGGTCTTGGCAAGATAGATGGGTTTGCCGGGCCACGAGACATCGGCAACACCCCGCCTGATCGCCAAAAAGTACTCTGCAGCCGCCTCGTAGTCACGCACAGGCACGCGGGCCCTGAAGTCGCGCACGCCATTGATCACGGGAAAGCCGTGGTCTTTGCCAAACTGCGTGCGCATCGCCGTGTGGATGAGCCGCTTGAGCGTGCGGTGCTGAGAACCTACCGGATCTTGGTGAGCTTTACGGATGGCTTTGGCCCTGCGGGCAGCCCAGATTTCAGCGATTTTGCGTTTTACACTCATAAGCAAAGCCCAGGCGAGCCCGGTAGCAAGGATCTTGACTTTCCACAAATGTGGATAAAGGCATTTTGTAAAATTAATTGATGAAATTCAAATTATAATGGTGAATGCACACAGCTTTGTCGCCCGACGGCTAATTTTTTCCACAATTGGGGAGGGGGACGGGCTGTCTAATCTGCCATTGCCTAAAGTGCTGAATTTGGCTGGGAGATTTGAATGACCGCTTATGCTTTTTCATTAACTTTCATGCTCAACCGATCGTTACCCATGAAAATCATTCCCATCAGCGAGGTCAAGCCCTCCACACAAGCCTTGCCTTCCACCCCTGCCCTTGAGCAAATTCGGCAGAAACCAAGCACATCGTAGAGTATAGTGCAGCAAATGATACCGATTGGGTGGCCTGCAACCAATGGCAAACCCAGGTTCACCCCTTACTCCTCGCTGCTGAACTGGCTTTCAATGATCATCGGCCGATATCGATCTCACCAGATATGATTTGGCTGTTGATTGCCCAAGGCTTCGGCATGCACGTCGCGTTGAATGCTGAGGAGCTTAGGTCACATTTCGTACAGTTTAAAGGCAAGGAAAAAATCACGGTCCGGCGCGATGAATTTACAAAAGGAAGCATGGAAAACGACTGGGCTGGCGTTGTGAATGAATTCACAGAGGAAATCGCGAAACGTTCCAATCCTGAATGGCGAACGCGAATGGTGCCCACCTTCAGCACGACCACTGACCGGGAAAAACTCGCCTTTGAAGTTGCTTACATGGCGGCGATGGCGAACTATTTTCAATATGAAGTAATGTCGATGTGTGGCATTCCAGAAGTCCATCTCAGTGGTACACCTGCCGACTGGCAAGCCATCATCGACCGTATGGATGCCCTTAAACCGCTCGGATTGGGTTGGTGGGTAGTCCGAATCCTGCCCGTTTTACACAAAATACTTGAATCTGCACAAGGAAGCCCTGACCGTGGCTTCTGGAAGTCGTTTTACAAATTTGACGACATGAGCGGTGGACCGTATGTTACAGGATGGATCGCGCTATTTTTCCCTTATTTGGAATCTGCTGCTTGGAAAGATGAACCTGATCCTGTGCCTGAACCAACACTATGGGAGCAAGTTAAAAAAGTCATCGGCATGGGAGAACCGCATGATCAGGAGGTCAATCCACGCTTCATTCGCAATCGCATGACAGGCTGGACTAGTCAAACGATGCTTGAGCTGCAATCATTTCCAACTGGAATCAGCCTTGCCCCCTTCAACTGGAAATATCTGGGTCAGGAATTCAAAATGGCCTTTTTGACAGGCTTTGTGGGCATTCGCCAAGACCCTGGCACCCTCCTACTGACGCCTGCAATCGACTGGGCAGTCGTCGAGGAGACGAGTTGAAGTCTTTTTTAGGCAGAATTATTATCTTTGGGTGAATCCAAAAAATCACCCCATGCTCACTATCCAATTCGATTCGTTCCCCACCCTCACTACCGATCGCCTTGTGCTGCGTGAGATTATGCCGGCCGATGCGGAGCGCTTGTATGCCCTGCGGCGTGATCCGCGCGTGACCCGCTACCTCGACCGCGACAACGATGCAGACCTATCTGTTGTGCAAAGTCTGATCTTGACGATCAGACAATCCTTCGACCAAGGCGACGGCATATCCTGGGCCCTGAGCCTCAAGGAAAGTCCTGAATTCATCGGCAACTTGGGTTTTTGGCGCATCGACAAGAAAAACCACCGCGCCGAGATCGGTTACATTCTGGATCCTGAGCATTGGGGTACGGGCTTGATGTCTGAGGCAATTGAAGCGATTCTCCCTTACGGCTTCAAAACCATCGGTTTCCACAGTGTCGAGGCCAATACGGCACTCGAAAACAGCGCGAGCCAAAGGCTGCTCGAAAAGCATGGCTTTGTGAAGGAAGCGCACTTTCGGCAGGATTGGTACTACAATGGGGTGTTTTCGGATTCGTTGATTTATTGCAAGTTGGCGAGTGATGAACAATGAACGATGAATGATGAGGAATTAGAAATTAGAAATTAGAAATTAGGAATTAGGAATCCCGCATCGGGATCGCTGTGGGCAATTGGGAAACCCGTATCGGGTTCAGCGCAGATAATCCTAGATCGAGAATGCCGTAAGCAAATAGGAATTGCCTATTCTTTAGAATCGAAAATGGCCGCTAAGCAATGCTCAGCGGCCATTTTCAATTTTGATCTGGACAATTTTAGTCCAGAATCACGAACTCTACACGCCTGTTGAGGAAGTGCAGGGCCTCGTTGGCTTTTTCATGGTCGCGGGGCAAGCCCTTTACCAATTGCTCACGGTCGCCCTTGTAGTCGAGCTTGATGCGCTCCTTGGCAACGCCAAAGTTGCTGCTCAGTATCGTGGCGACGCTTTCTGCACGCTGCTTGGAGAGGTTGTCGTTGCTGTCGCTCTTGCCACGCACGTCGGCGTTGCCTACGACCACCACAGACTTCTCAGGATGGTCGGCGAGATAACGGGCCACTTGATAGATAGCAGGATAGTACTCTTGCTTCACCTCTGCTGATGCCACTTCGAAGTTTACCATATCAAATGGTGTGAGGTGGATTGCCGAGGCAGGTGTAGGCATCACTGCAATAGCCTTGCCATTGGCGTCGGCTTGCGTGCCGGCGGGGCTACTTGGCTCCTCGTCATAAAAGTCGATCACACCGTCTTGGTCGGAGTCTTTGGCTACGCCAGCGCCATCAACCTGCGCACCTTTGGGAGAAAAAGGCTCTTTGTCACGGAAATCCTGAAGGCCATCGCCGTCTGAGTCCACTGCGCGACCTTGGGCATCGACCATCACACCGTCAGGAGTGCTTTTTTCTTTGTCGCGGCTATCGACCACGCCATCATTGTCGCTGTCTTTTTCGCCGGACTTGTTGAAACGCTTGAGGTCACGCACGTCTGAATAGATCGAGGTGAGCGGGTTTTGCCACCAATAGGACTCCTCGCCCTTGCCAAGGCGGAAGTTGAAACCGACGGTGGCATAGTTCAAGTAATCAGAATTTGCGGTGAGGGTCAGCGTTTCTTCCCAGCGCTGTCCATCGAGCAAGTCGTCGCCCGTGATGCTCACACGGTACTCCAAAGCCAAGCTCACACGACGTGAGAGTTTGAAATCCATGCCCAAGCCCACGTTTGCATTGGCCACGAGCGTGCTAGCACCCAATTTGGCTTTGTGCGCATGCGACTCAGCCGGGGTCTCATAGGTGTCGTCAAACAAATTTTTGAGGTCGGAGACGATTTGCTTACGATCGCTCAGTTGCTGACTTGCATCGATGCCGCTGAAATCGTAGGCTGCGCCGTTGGCGTCCAAAGCATTTACATGCGTGTTGTAAAGCAATCCACCGATCCCAAAAAATGCGTAGACTCCCACTTTGGGCTCTTTGTTGTGGAAGTTGATGTTGCCAAAATTCCAGACGCCTTGCAAGCCGGCTTCTTGGAAATTGGACTTGAAGTTGTAGTAGAAATAAGGTGAGGAGGCCAGGTTGGTGTAGTTTGCAGTGGAATCGAGGCCACCATTGAGGGCTGAGTTCCTATCTACGCCAGCATTTGGACGCCAGTTTTGGCCCCTAGTGGTTCCCATGGAAGCTTGCAGGCGCAGCGAAAAGGAGTGCCCTAGTGCCTTGCGAATGTTGAAACCAAAACCGCCACCAAGTGTCGGACGGATATCACCAGAAATCGTCGCCAAGCCACCTTGAACACCGATCGACCAGTTGTTTTTGCGCGGTGGCGCAAAGGGCTCCTGATTGGTTTCGTACATGGCCTGCCTTACATAATGCTTATCGCGCAGGTTGAGGGTATCTTTGGGCGTCTGACCGAAGGCGGCGCCGACGCTGGCGAGCAACAACAATACTAGAAGGAGTGCGTTTTTTTTCATAGGTCTCGAGGATGTGGAAAATGGCTGTAAGAATTACAGAAGGTTACCGAATTGGTTGTTCTCACACTACACAGCAAAATTATCCTACAAAGATAGTAATTTCTATGAAATACTACTCGTTGCAATACTTAGAAAGTTCCTCCATCCCCTTGGGTTCGTTGAGCGCTGCCGCTTGTTTCCAAGCGTCGCAGGCACCTGTGAGGTTGCCATTTTGGTAGCGTGCCGATCCCAAACCGTAAAATGCCATTCCAGATTTTGGGTCGCTGCGTGTCGCCTGCACAAAATCGTCTGATGCAAGTTGAATTTGGCTCAATTTCAAGTAGAGGAATCCTCTGCGCAACCGATAATCGACATTCTCTGGGTCCAATGCGATCGCGTTGCTGAGATCGGGAATAGCCTTCTTGGGTTTTTCCATGTTCTCCCAGATAGCCGCACGCTTTGCGTACGCTTCGCTGATGCCGCGGTTATTTTTCACAGCCTTTCCATAATAGCGTTTGGCTGTTTTTGTATCTCCAAGCTTGTCATTGCACAGTGCCCGATTGTACCATGAGCGACCATCGGACTTATTGAGCGCAATGGCCGCTGCAAAATCCACCTCGGCCTTTGCAAACTGATCTTGCAGCAAATAAGCTTGTCCGCGATGTTGCAGGGCTTCTGCATTTTGGGCATCAAGCGCGATGGCTTTGGTAGCATCTTCAATTGCAGCATTGTAGTCTTTGAGTTTGATTTGCACGAGGCTGCGCAATTCAAACACACGGCTGTAAGTTGGAGCGAGTTCGCCTGCATGGAGCAAATCGAGCAATGCAGATTCGTAGTTGCCTTCCTTCGTTTGGCTCTCAGCACGGCCCATATAAGACATCACAAAAGCCGGATTGAGGCTGATCGCATGGGTAAATGCCTTGCGCGCATTTTGGCTGGAGTCGAGATTGCGCTCTGTCTGTGCCAATCCGTACCAAGCCTGCCAACAGAGGCTGTCCATTTTCAGGGCTGCCTTAAAATCCTCCTTAGCAATGAGATTCTTGCCTGATTCCAGTTCGATACGCGCCTTCCCCTCCAAAAACAACACCTGTGTAGGTTTCAGGCGGATTGCTTGATTGATGTCCTGAAGGGCGTTGGTAAATTTTTTGGAGCAGGAGTAAGCGAGGCTGCGACCATAGTAGGCTTCAGCGTAGTTCTTGTCAATCGCGATCGCCTTGGTGAATTCATCGACCGCAAGGTCGCAGGCGCGGCACTTGTATTTGGCCTGACCGAGCAATAGATAGTCCCTTGCGGTCATGGACTGGGCCATGATCACACCGCTAGCCATAGCCAAAAGGCACATCAGCAAGCACTTGCGCAAAAGATTCATCCAGTAAGTATTCAACAAATCCAATTTTCGATGACGAAATTAACGAAATAATCGACGTAAACCAGCGCCGCCACAAGGTGAGAAGTGTGGAAACGAGGTGCAGGCTGATGATCAATTCTCAAAAAGTAGCCCTTGAGACCATCTGCGACCGCATCATTGCGCGATCTCCTCCAAACAAAATCGGCTGCCATCGAGCACAATTTCGCAACAAAAGATATCCCAGCGAAAGAATTATTCTACTGAATAGCAACGCATTAACCTACATTTACAAAAAATAACCTAGCCTGATGCAACGATTGTGAAGGGTCCACCATCTTAGGTCTGTATTTGGAAAAGTTCAATGGGAATATTTGGTGGACATAGTGAAGAAGAACTCATGGTGAGTGGCTGCGTCAAGGGGCAGTCCAAGCACCAAGAGGCCTTGTACACGAAGTACTACCGAAAAATGTTTGGCGTCTGTCTGCGCTACGCCCCAGACCGCGAATCTGCTGAGGACATTTTGCAAGATGGCTTTGTAAAAGTGTTCAAAAACATCGGCAGCTTTCAAGGCAAAGGTTCTTTGGAGGGTTGGATCAGACGAGTGATCGTCAACACCGCCCTGGAGTTGCTCCGCAAGAAATCGACGATGTATCCCGTCGTCGACATCGAGCAGGCAACCCACGCTGACTCAGGTTGGGACATCGTGGCAGCAATGGGTGAGCAAGAAATCCTGCGCTTGGTGCAGGCGCTGCCCATCGGCTACCGCACGGTTTTCAACATGTATGCCATCGAGGGTTACTCCCACAAGGAAATCGCAGACCAGTTGAACATCACAGAGGGCACTTCCAAATCGCAACTGGCGAGAGCTCGCCAGACGCTGCAAGAGAGTATCAAAGTAATGACGCGAGAAAATTATGGAGCGGCACAATAAATTGGATGAGGCCATCAAGGCCAAACTGGGCACACTCGAAGACGAGCCCTCGGCAAGGGTCTGGGCGGGAGTGCGCACGGAGATCGGCACGATCATGCCGCCAAGCCGCAACGTATGGCCCTTGCGCATCGCCGCAGCGATCACGCTGCTCTGCGTCACGGGGCTAGTATATTACCTCCTGCAGCCCACCGACAGCCCACAGTCGTCTGGCATGGCCGTGCACCGCGCCAAGCGCATCATGGTCAAGCCACTGGACAGGGAGCAAAGAGAGGGCACATTTCTCGCCCATCAAGATGACCCCAAACCTGAGCAGCAATTGCACCCCGGTCGTCAAGACCAGCCGCGTGTGATTGCTCCTCAACCCAGGGTCGTGGCGAAGGATTCCTTGAAAAACCTTCAAAACTTCCCCCTACCAGAGGAAAATCCGGTGGAAATCGTACAGCACGACGTACCCAAGCCAGCTGAACTGCCCGCACCCAAAGCCCCTGACCTGAGGGTGCCGCAGTCACCAGATCGCAACGATGCCGAAGTGCGCACCGAGACCGCCATCGCGAGCGCAAGCTCCAAACGCAGCTACAAAGTACCTGGTCGCGACGACCTCACTACTGATAACCTGCGCAAAAAGTCTGGAGCCATCTTGGGAGCCATCACCAACGGTGCCAGCAGTTTTCTCGGCATGAATGCCAATTATGAAGAGCGCAAGCAAGATGACCTCAAGCTCACCGCCTTCAACGCCGACTTCGGCCTGTTCAAAATCAAGAAAGTAAGAACTGTCAAAAACTGAAAATTATGAAAAAGCACATATATCCCTCCGCTATCAATATGTCCAAAATGGCAATGCTCGGCTTGTTGATGCTGCTCGGCATGAGACTCCAAGCTCAAGTCGCCGACAACACCGACAAAGAGGTCGTCTCTGACACCACCGAGGTCATCGTCGGCAACAAGGTGGTCACCATCACCATCGATCCAGCAACTGGCAAAAAAGACGTGCAAGTCGTCACCCGTGGCGTAGCCGATGCAGAAAACAACGACGATGAAAAAGACGACGACAGCACCAAAATCAAGCCTGTCGACGTAGGCCTGCTCAGACTCGACATCGGTGCCAATTGGCTCATGTACAACAATAGCCTGAACCTGCCAGCGACCCAAAGCGACTTTGAGACCATCCCACTCCGCTCCACCAACGTCGGTATCCACGTGCTGCCTACCCACTTCAACATGGCCAAAGGCAAAGTGAGCCTGCTCACCGCAATCACCTTTGACAACAACAAGTATCAGTTTCGCAACAACGTGACCATGCAGCCCGGGCAGTCACAAGTGACCATGGTCCAGGACTCGGTAGGCTTCAAGAAAAATAAACTGAACACCTGGTATGGCCAGATCCCCCTCCTACTCTGCTTCCAAACCAATCCCACCAATCAAAAGAAGAACTTTCACGTCTCCTTCGGTGGTTTTGCAGGACTCTTGCTCGGTGCCAATACGAAGCAAAAAAGCGAAGAACGCGGCAAGGTCATCCTCAAAGACGACTTTAACCTCAACCCCTTTCGCTATGGCGTGACCGCAAGGATAGGCTACGGCAATCTGGAACTGTACAGCAACTACACCCTCAGCTCGATGTTCCAAGACGGCCAAGGCCCGACCTTCAACAACATCAACTTCGGGATTGCAGTCACTGGACTCATGTAATAGGACGTGACCGCTGATCCCAAAAGCATCAAAAATCATGTACAAGACACCGCCGACGGCGGTGTCTTGCTTTTGTGCCCTTGCAGATCCCAAATTCAGAAGGGCATTGCCGATAGTCTCTTAACTTTGTGCATGTCCTCACCCCAACACCTGGAGTCCCATGCTTGGCGCCAGATACTCCATGAGCTGGAAAACGCTTTTGGCACGGCAATTCCCGAGGAATACCTGAATGGGGCATGCGATCTGGAGCAACTGCTGATCACTCTCAGCAATCGCTCTCCAGATCCCGGCAAGCAGGGTCGGTTTGTGATCCAGCATGAATTGCGACAGGAGGTTTTGGAGCTTATACCAAGCTGGCCATCAGAGCATCTTACCGACACCACGGCGATGACGGCACTGTTTCCCAGCAAGGAGCGCAAGGCCCTGATGCAGCAATTGCAAACTCGCATCGATTGGAAATTGCCAAGGCTGGGACTGCCCATTTGGGCGCAAACGGTTTGGGGGGCCGGCATGCTCATAGGTTTTGTCCTGCAATTCATTTATCCATTTTGGGGAATGCCGCTGTTTTGGGGCGGGATGTTGCTGAGTTTTCAGGTCGAGAAAATCGCCTGGGCCTTCCAATACCCGACCTGGGCGGCGTGGATCGACCGCACGGTCGCCATCAACTGGCCTGCATTGGAGATGGGAGCCGCCGATGGCGAGCGCGTACGCGTGGCATTTACCGAACTATGTAATCAAGTTTTGGAAGAATCGCTGGACCCACGGGATCACTTTCCAGTGATTCAAATCCATGATTTGGAGGCCGAATTTGGCCAGCAAACGCATGTGCTCCATGGAGACGCCTTGCGGCTCACCATGGAACGCATCGCCTTTCCGGGCGCGCGCATCGTCATGCGCGAGTGCATGGCGGTCGGGCCCGTGCAGGCATGGGCCGACTTCTACCAAGGCCGTGCAGATTTCATACACGCTGCCTACCATGCCGACCACGGCAAATATGCGCAGTGGGTCATGACGGAGCTGGAAAAGCTCAAAGCCGCACCCGCAGACGTCGACATCAACCTCTGGTTTGAAGACGACCTCTTTTGCCAGGCCAATCTCTGGTTTCTGATCCATTTCCTGCGCCAAAATGGCCGCACAGCAGGCATCTACCGCGTACTGCCGATCATCGTTTCGGAGGATGAGCGCTGGAGCGGATTTGGCAATCACGATCTCCCCTTGCTGGAGCAGGCCCTGCAAGCGCGCATCTTGCTCATCGAGCGCGACATCGACTATGGCAGTGCGCTCTGGCAGGGCTATCAGCAAAATGATCTCCCGCATTTGACGCGTCTCGCCAATACCAGTGCACCGCAATGGCGCGGCTTGTCTGAAGCCGTGGCCGCCCTCGCAGACAGACAGCCCGACGCCGAGGGACTCGGCAGACCCGAGCGCATTTTAAAAGCCATCCTCGCGGAGCATACCACTTTTGAGCGCATTTTTGCGGAATTCTCAGCCCGCGCCGGCGTTTATGGGTATGGCGACCTCCAAGTGCAGGCGCTGCTGGATGGGATGCAAGCGCAGTACACAAAACAAGGAGAGTAGCTGAGAATCAGCCTTTCCAAAGTTGTGTTTGGGCGATGAAATTTCCGTTCGGTGGAGGCACATCCCGCTTAAACAAATCGACAATACTCGTATATTCAGGCCATTGCAACGATTCAATCCTATGAAAAGCACCCCCGCCACCTTGATCGCCTTCCTCCTGCTCAGCGCGATTTTGCCTGTCGGGAATGCCCAGAATGCCATCGAACCTGCCCCTGAGCCATCCCCCGAAAAGCCGATCGACCCTCATCGATATTCGGCGGAATGGGGCTTGCTCAGCATCTATAGCGGCATGCCACAAACCGTAGGCCGCTTTGTCTTGGATGGGAATAAGCTCCAAGGAAGCAATAGCATGCGCTTTTATGAACTGCAAACCAATCAACGCGCATTTGAAAATGGGCAAACACTCTTTGACCAAAGCAACTATTATTACTTCAGCCACACCAATACCTTGACGGGTAGCTCTAACTACCTCGGCATCACCCACGATAAGGCGCAAACGAGCGTCGACAATCGCCGCTACCGCTACAACAAGGGCGGCACCGAGATCACCTACATGCACGGCGACCATTTTTTCAGCAAACGGGAGAAGATCCTCCACGCAAAGTTTTATGCCGAATACCGCTATGGCCTCTACCTTTCTTTCAATGACATCAACACCTTGATCCAAACGCAATCCCAAAATGGATCCTTGCTGATCGCAACCCAAAAGCCGGGCAGGTCTTATGCAGGCATGGGCCTGATCGCAGGTGCAGGAGCTGGATTGAATTGGCGCATCACCCATGCTTTTTCACTGTCGCTCGGCATCAGCATCGGCCTGCAAGGCGGCTATACCCGTGAAAAAGTGAGGGTGAATGGCGAGCCCGATCATCGACTGCGCTTCGGCTATTTGGCCTCCGCATTGACGGTTCCAGTCATTAAATTCAACTTTTAGTCGGCAGATTCTATAGATACCTCATTCATTACCAATGGCTTCATCCTACATTCGCCCAACAATCATGAAAACAACCCCATTCTTCTCGATCAGCGCCTGGACGGCTTGTTTCACGCTCTTGCTTGCCTTAGGTTGCAGCTCTCCAGAACCCACCCAAGCCCCCGATCCCAAGCCACAAGCGCCCAATCCGCCCAAAACCACAGCCGCCCCCAAACCCGATTCCATTCCCCGCAAGCCCGAAGCCTCCCTCTGTGAATTCAGCAAGCTCTATTCCCAAATTCAATATGAGTATGACCAAATCACAGTCGATCGCCGCCCCAAGAACCCCGCCCCACTGAACACAGGCTTCGACTTCGTGCACTGGAAGCCCGCCGCCAATATGAAACTACCCGGAAGCGTGAAAAAAGCCTATTGGAACAAGGAAACGCAGGACTACTTCAGATTTGAACATTTTGGTGGAAGGGAAAATGACTTGGAATTGTATGTGGTGCAGGAAAATGGCTACAAATTGATCTTTCCGCATCAACCCAATGTCTATGATTCCCCCGACAGTACGCGCCGTCCGGTCACAGGCCGATGGTCGCGCGTAAGTGCCATTCCCGACGTGCCAGGTTGCTTCATCCAAATACCCAAAACCCAATACATTTATTATGTGGTAGGCTCCGACGATGACGGGACCATCTTTGAGCCGCCATTTGAATACATCTCGCAGGCCATCAGCATCTACCTCTGCGACGGCAGCCTTAACCCCCGCTACCGCATCGGCTTTTTCGGTGGGAAATCATCGTTTGTAGCCAAATATCAAAAACGGGGAGCAGAAATCACCGAGACCTTCTGCAAAATCGCCAAAGGCGCCAAGGTCGAACTAGACTCCATCTGCCTCCAAAAGCTCGATCAATTGCCCGCAAAAGCAACCGTCGATGGGAGCGAATCGCCCGAAACCCACGACGCCGTCATGCCACAATGGCTCGAAGGCTTTGGCGTAATGAAACGCACCCCACAATTTACCCACTCCAACAACCGGATTGTAAAATAACATGGGATGTTTTGATCACGTAGGGACGCCATGCATGGCGTCTCTACGTGATCAAAACATTATTTACCCACAACAACCCTGATTTTACAAGGATAGCCACATTTCTAAGCCAGAACTGAGGCTAAATCTAAGTGAGCTCCTGACAAAATGGACAATCCATGCCTTTGAAAGCTATCTCCGCCCCAGCGGGGCCGACTTTTGGTAGCCAGGAGCGGCAGCTCCTGGTCTAGTCGCACAAAAAAGCACGCGCTGCGCCGAGGCGTACCGCCTCTTAAACGATTTACATAACCATCCAGATACAGAAAACCCAATAAACCAACGCAAAATCAAAAAGCCAAACCCCACGCCCAAGACGTCGAGTTTGGCTTTTCATATAAGGCATCCAGGATGCCCTTCGATTCAGCTACACGCGATCAATCCCAAGATATGCCGCCTCTGAAGCCGTCTGGGCGATCGCCCTTCGGTTCAGGATTAGGCGCCTTGCGCTCGATCGGCGGATTCACGGGACGTTGGGCAGTGCTTTCGCGGCGCTCTCCGCCTTGGTTGGCGACGGGGCCTTGACCACCGCCTGGCTTGCGCTTGCGATTCCTGTTGCGATTGCGGTTGCCTTGGCTACCTTCAGTGCGAGGTTCTCCCCCACCCTGAGCGACCGGACGCGGCTGGGCGGCTGGTTGCCGCTGTTGCTGCTGTTGCCCTTGGCCACGGTTTTGTTGGCCTTGCCCTTGCCCTTGTGGTCTGCGGCCTGGTCCACCGCGTGCAGCTTCCACTTCAGCCTCAGCGGCTTCCATTTCGGCGGTGCGCACCATCTTGGTGCCGGGAGGATAAGGATGGTCGGTCACGACGGGAATCTCCAGTCGGATCAAGCGTTGGATGTCACGCAAGAAAATGCGCTCCTCTGCCTCGCAAAAGCTCAAGGCGACGCCGCTGTGCCCAGCACGGCCTGTGCGGCCGATGCGGTGCACATAAGTCTCCGGAATGTTGGGCAAGTCAAACTGCACCACGTGGCTCAGCTCGTCGATGTCGATGCCGCGGGCTGCGATATCGGTGGCGACGAGCACGCGCAAGCGGCCGTTTTTGAAGCCTTCAAGCGCGGCCACGCGGGCTGCCTGAGACTTGTTGCCGTGGATGGCCTCGGCACCGATGCCCGCCTTCACCAAGACCTTGACCACCTTGTTGGCGCCATGCTTGGTGCGGGAAAAGACGAGTGCACGCTTAATCTCCTGATTTTGTAGCAAGTGAATCAGCAGCGCATTTTTGTTGCCTTTGTCCACATGGTACACCGATTGCTCGACGCGTTCAGCGGTCGTGACTTGCGGCGTGACGGAGACTTTGGCGGGGTTGTTGAGGATTTTTTGGGAAAGCTCCACGATCTCATGGGGCAGTGTCGCGCTGAAATAGAGCGACTGCCGCTTAGCGGGCAGCTTGGCGATGATTTTGCGCACGTCATGGATGAAGCCCATGTCGAGCATGCGGTCGGCCTCGTCCAAGACAAAAAACTCAACGTCTTGTAGGTGGATGTAGCCTTGTTGCATCAAATCGAGCAAACGACCGGGGGTCGCTGTCAAAATGTCAAGTCCGCCGTGGAGCTCACGGGTTTGGTTGCCCTGCTTCACGCCGCCAAAAATCACTGCATGGCGCAAGCCTTGCAGATTTTTGCCGTAGTCACGGATACTTTCGTCGATTTGGATGGCCAATTCACGCGTAGGCGTGACGATCAAGGCCTTGATCTTCTTTTGCCTGTCCTTCAGATCGACCCGGCTATGCATCAACTGCAAGATGGGGACCACGAAGGCACAGGTTTTTCCGGTTCCAGTTTGTGCACAGCCCAAAAGATCACGGCCTTGGAGCAGCAGTGGAATGGCTTGTGCCTGAATCGGAGTTGGTTTGTCGTAGCCCAAGTCATGCAAAGCATCCAAGATGGGCGGAATAATCTCTAACTTTTCAAACGTCATAAAACATAATCTGCCGCAAAGGTACGGAACAATGAATAATTTATGCTGAATAATGGTTTGCGTGGTGTATAGATGAGGGGAGATCAGCCGAAAAACGCGATTAATTCATTGTTTTGGCCATTTTTACAGGTATTTGGGTATTGGTATCTAGCGGATAAATATTGGATCCTGTCTCGGTTCAGGATGAAAATGCTGCTGAATGCAGATGCCTTGCGCGCATGTGAGCATCTAAGTAAGAGCAATGCAGGCAGCCAATATATTCGCCCATCCGCATCCATTCCCCCAAAAGCAGGCTCAAAAATAAATTGATCGACGGCTAATGCGCTTCCATCGAATGATCTAATCACTTCATCCCCAAAGAATCACAGTTCGCCGTTTGCCATGCAGAGGAAATTTACTACGAATGTTCGGAATTTTCGAAGCTTTGGTACCAATTTGAAAAACATTGCTTATCTTTGCACCAGCAAGCTGCTGGACAGCAGAATTTTGCAACCAAAGTAGCCGCGCGGGCGGATGAAAAAAGGATGCGGGATTCATAGATTCAGGGCTTTTTGTCTTATTTTAATCTATTACCGCATGAATTTTTCAGAGCTCGGCTTATCGCCTGAGATCCTGTCGGCCATCACCGACATGGGCTACACAGAACCCACCCCGATCCAAGAAAGGGCTATTCCTGTCATTCTAAGCGAGGGCCAAGATTTGGTCGCCTTGGCACAGACGGGTACCGGCAAGACTGCCGCATTTGGCCTTCCGATCATTGGGCAAATCAATTACGAAACGCGTTCTATCCAAGCGCTCATGTTGGCACCGACCCGTGAGCTCTGCGTGCAGATCGCCAAAGACTTGGAGCGCTTTGGCGCTTACAGCAAGGGCCTCAAAATCGCCGCCATCTATGGTGGTGCTAGCATGGAAGGCCAGATCAGGCAGTTGCGCCAGTTGCCACAAATCGTGGTTGGTACCCCAGGCCGCACGCTCGACATGATCCGTCGTGGCGCGTTGAAGGTCGAGGGCATCCGTTGGCTCGTACTCGACGAGGCCGACGAAATGCTCAAAATGGGCTTTCAAGAAGACATGGATGCCATCTTGGCAGCCACGCCAGATACCCGCCAGACCCTCCTCTTCTCGGCAACCATGCCCCACGAGATCGTGGGCATGACACGCCGCTGCATGAAAAACCCTCGCGAAATCTCCGTCGGTCAGAAAAACACAGGCTCCGCCAACATCGAGCACTGGTTCTATGTTGTGCATCCCAAAGACAAATACCTGGCCCTCAAGCGCATCGCCGACTTGCACCCCGATATCTACGGTATCGTCTTTTGCAAGACCCGCCTTGAAACCCAAGAAATTGCATCTGCCCTCATCGAGGACAATTACAATGCCGATGCCTTGCACGGCGACCTGAGCCAAAGCCAACGTGACCACGTCATGGCCCGCTTCCGCTCAGGCCACCTGCAACTGCTCATTGCCACCGACGTGGCTGCCCG
>JANPHP010000477.1:0-7841 GCA_031424495.1 Bacteroidota bacterium
CTATCGGCACTCATAGAGATACTCCTTGTATGGTGTTCGCTTTATCCCGCATACTCCCCCGTGGTGTGAGCAAGTCCCCCTTCCCGTGCTTTCACTGGTGCTGCCGTCGCAGCAAAGGGTGGAGCTGTAATACTTGGTCACTGCTGTAAGCTCTCGATACTTCTCACATGCCTTCTTGTGTCCGCCGTCCGCTGCAAGCTTGTAGTGGGGCAAAGCTGCCTTTGTCTTTCCAGTGAGTGTGTAGCATTGGGCAAGTGAGTATTCTACCCGTGAACTTGCTTTCTTGGCCTTGCTGCAAATCTCGTACTGTTTGATCGCCTTTTCATATTTTCGAGAGTTTGCATAGATGTCCCCTAGTCCTTCATGGGGATCGATCCACTTTGGGTGTGCCTTGAGTGCCTGTTCGTATGTGGCGATAGCCTCAACCGTATCACTAAGCTCTAGGTACTTGTCAGCGACATGGTTGAATATGTCCATTCTCTTTGTGGAATCATCCTTGTAAAGCTCAAGCTCACGTCTCAAATTTTCCTTTACCTTCTCCTTGTTCCCATCTCCGATTTCCCATTCGATTATGTCATCGAGCAAGTTCTTTCTCATGTCATCCCCAAAAGCCATTTCAAGGGAGTGGTCAAAGTCCTTTTCCGCCTGGGCTGTGTCGGTGAAATGATAGAGAAGCTTTCCGCGAAATTCAAACGCATAGGCAAGGGTCGAATCTTCGATCAGCGCCTCATTGACCAGTTTCAAAGCCTCATCGTACTTGCCGTCGTTGTAAAGGCTCTTCGCCTCACGATACTTTTCTTCCGGGGAGAGGCGCTGGCATCCAGCAAACAGGAACGATACAAGAACAAGTAATCGGAGAAATCTATCCGTAATTTTCATTTCATTGCATTTTTAGTCCCAATTTAAGACAAAAGGCGACAATATCACGTTTTGGGAAGCTGCTTCAAATGAGACTCGATCCATCGGATTATCCATTCCTCCCGTTTAATGATGGACTGAAGGGTGTATTCCAAGCAATGAATTTTGCATTGCCTTGGCGAAAATGTGTTTATGTGGAAAAATAGAACACTGCTTTCATATTATCTACGCCTTCTTTGCCAATTCTACAGAAAGAATCTAAACATGAAAGGAAGCGATTTCGAAACGTTTGTGCGGCTTCTTGAAGAAAGTTTCAAGGATAGCCCCGATACGACTGTGAGGCAGAATGTCAGACTGATAAATGTTGATGGGAAAAGGAGGGAGTTTGATGTGGTTGTGGACTCAACCTTGAATGGCCATACGATCCGCATCGCGATAGAATGCAAGGACTACAAGGGCAAGGTGGCTGTCGAGAAGGTGGAAGCCTTCAAAACCAAATGTGATTCTGTTCCCAGTATTAACGTGCGGGTCTTTGTCTCCAAGAATGGATTCCAATCAGGCGTGTATGACGTTGCCAACCGTTATGGGATTTCCTTGCACATGCTCTCAGAAATGGATTCCCAAACAGTTGATACGTGGGTGCAAGAAAGTGGCTATCAGTTGGTCACAAGTCAAATGGAGTTTACATTTGGCCTTGGCTATGTAAGTCAGGCAATGCCTAACATCCAATCTGATACTGTCTTTCATTTTGATGGAATCGAAGATGGAGGCATTCCTTTGCCTGTGGTTCAACAAGTGTTTTACAATGTTGCAATCAACCAAGTACGTGATATTGGCATGACGGCTTACAATGAGGCTGCCAGATTGAAATATTCTAATCCAAAGGTAACCTTTGAGTTGTTCCAATCCCAAGAAAATTCCCGTCTATACGTCATCGACCAAGGAGTGAAGGAATATATTCAGGTATTCAGACTTGGTGTCAAGATTGATTTTCTTGAGAGTTTTCTGCGACCCGACTTCTCAGGCAGTTACCAAGACATGGTGAGCGCGACCCCCAAGGGAGTTGTCCATTGCTACAAGGGAGCATTGAAGGGCAAGGAGATAACAGTCGTAAAAGGTGTGGGTACGCCGAACCAAAATCACATCTACATTTCGGGTTTGAACGGCAATCCGATGACAATTGAAGATGCGCCAATTATGTTCTTGCCGCAAGGACTTGATTTCACCCTCAGTCATCCAGAATTGGAGGATCTTCTTATTCGCAGGGGCGGAAGAATGGAACTTCAATTAGATGAGACAGACTCACAATAGCATCAAAAGGCCCATTGGCTTATAGAATCTTCACCATACTAATCCTTCCAGACTTGTCCGAATAGAGGTTCCTGATCTCCGAGCCTTCGTCCAATGTCGGTTTGGTGAAGAACCGATCATGGGCATTGGCGGTAGGGCTTCCATAGTTTGAAAAATAATGGACGTAGGTGGTCTTGTAAATCTCGTTCAGCGACTTGCCGTGAACCTTTGTGAAATACTCGATTTCGCCCGCGACAATCTCCTCCATCACACAGGCGCAATCGTAGAGCCTGATGTCGTCCGCCTTCGCCTTGAGCAGCTTGTAGGCGTACAGGTCTTCAAGGAGCAGCACCCTGAACTTGAACGGGCCAGTCCAGTACGACTCCGTGACATGGAGGCTTATGGAGAAATAAAGATGCTCTCCCCGGTCAAGAAGGGGCTGATACCATTCGTACCTCCTTCGCGACAGATTTTCGGACAATGCTGCGGCTTGCTTGCCCTTCGACTTGATGGCGGGCTTGTGGCCAGCATCCACGCCAAATGAAATGTCGCCTTCCTTGCCGCCGACCTCCAAGATAGCCCCGTTGCGAAACGTGACGCGCTTGCGGGTCTCTGCATCATAGAATTGACCGTTTGCAAAAATGATCTTCCTTGAACTCATGGTTAAATATGCGAAAAAAAGGAATCACCAAGAATCATTGTCGTCGAGTATCAAAAGGTAACGAATCCTTTGGACTTGGATCGGCCTACGTGAATGCGAAGGAGTTACCCCTTTTAGCAATGTAGGCCCGTCGATTCCCACATTTGCCATGCCAAACCTCATGGAGAGCCACCAATCTATCCGTACACCCAACCCACGTTTAACGAATACCTTGCAGGAGTATTGACAATTCTTGGGAAACCTTCGGCGCTCAGGGCTTGGGAGTCATCAATGCAAGCAGGTGGAGCTTGCTACCAACCATGTTGAGGATGTTCAGGCAAAGGGAATACATCAGGTAGGCATCCTCCTTCGTTGCAATCGGGTTCGGCTTTAGGATTCCTGTCTTGCTCCTGGCATGCACAAACTTGGAGGCATAATGGTATATTCCCTTGACTCCTTTGTCCAAGTCACTTATTCCATCCGTATCATGGTTTGAGGCGAGCAGTGCGGCATCGAATTCCGTCTTCAAGGCTGCATTCTCAATTTTATCGTCAAATACCTTGATTGCCTCGAAGGCCATTCGGCCTCGGGAAATGACATCCAACCACGCCCCGTGCCTGAGATATTCCTCCATCTCGACAAGTCTCGCCTGGGCATGTTGGAAAACCTCTTTCCACTCCTTTGGCAAGTCCATGTGATCCATTAGCCGTAATTCCACTAGAAGGAACTTTCCGATACCTAACGGTTCGGAAAACTTGCGCACCCATTCCCCTTGGCTAGAAACAAGGCTGAACGTGGAGTTGCCTACTTCCAACCCTAGCCTTGGTTCATTCTCGTTGTTCCTCTGTGTGGTCTCCGAACGAATCGAAGTGAATGAAATATTCGCGGAAAAACGTGCCGCCTTCTCCGGGTCTTTTGCCCTCAACAATTCGATTTGATCGATCACCCTCGGCGAGAGCTCCGCGCTCAATATCACCTTGATTGAATTCTTGTTATCGTCAGGCTGGTCTCTGATTGCCCTTTGCACTTCATTGTTCGGGAAGGTGAGTTTGGTGTTCAACGACCTTTGAAGGTGGTTCCAGATCATTTGTGTGGCCCTCCGATTATCGCTAAGCAGCAACTCACCCGAAACGGAAACGGGGGTTTCCCAATTGGAAAAATACTCGAATTCACATGTGACTAGGAGTGTTGGATTGATGGACTTTGAATCGACATCAAGTGCTACATTCAGCAATTTTGCCATGACTTTTATTTTTGGGTTGCTACTTTATATGGCAAGTTTACGGGATGCTTTTTGATTCGTCAAGCCCTCCCATGAAACAGATTTATCCGATAAGACATGAAATCGAACCGTTCAACCCTGCAACCCCATCGAAAGCCACCGACTGCCCATTGCGCCTCGTGCCTACAAGCTGCCGTCACGCACCAGCGGCGATAGCAGAACCGCCGCAAGGCTTTCGATGTATTTGTACATTTCTTGTCGATCCCAAGTCATCAGGACGAAACCGAATCGACATCAATTTTTGTACAATTTTGGTATAACCGTGGTATAATGCCATCATAACCCTGGCACGAGTCCGGGACATGCAAGTTTTACAACGCTTTTACAACACTCTTACAACACTTTTACACACTTTCACCTTTCGGTTGCAAGACTGAAACCGTAGATTTGTAAAACAGAAAACCCGCACACTTCTCACGGGATGCGGGCCTCTGCAACAGCGTTGGACACTGCGGGTAGGGATGGAATCTACCCCCTGATTTCGGAGAACGGGACTCGCTGCCTTTTGGAAGGGCGCGGCTTTACCGCTTCGTTATCAGCTATTGCAAAGATCAAAGCCATTTGTCTCGCTTCCAAATTCATTTTTGAGAAAATTTGGGAGTGCCGCCTGAAAGGCGTAGGGAAATCCGCAAGTATCTCGCAAAAGGGCTTGCCGTCCGTATTCGCTACCTACGCGATCACAACTTAAACTCGAAAGCTAGAAGGGTTGCAGAAAAATCGGCAACGATGAATTTGGTCTTCTGGACGTAAGATTTGTGTGCTTTTTGATGGCTTTCTTGCAATCTTCACGTCACCAAGCCGCAATATGTGAGCCTAAAACTCACCCCGGCAAACCGTGCAAAGCCCCAGACTGCCCCTTTCGCTTGGTGCGCACAAGCGCACCGTCACGCACGAGCTGCGATAGCAACACCGACACTAGGCTGTCGATGTCCTTGTGCCGCTCCATTGGTTCCCAAGACTTCAAGACGGGGATGACCTCTCTGGCAAGCAGGGGCCGCTTGGCCTCGGCCACAGCGAGGATGATCTTGTCCTTCCAAGTCATCTTGTCTGAATAGCCCACGGGCGCATGTACCGTCCCGTGATGGTTCTCGGCCTTGGTAGTGCTTGACGACCTTGCGGCCATGATCCAGGTCAATTCCTGCTCCTCGATCTCAAGCAAGTCCCTGAGTGCCTTGATGCGCAATCGCTGCATGTCCTCCAATGCGTTGAGCGATGTTTCCTCGATTCCGATCCATTTCAGGCGGGAAATCGCCTCGATGCTCAAATGTGCTGGGTTTTTGTCCATTTGCCTCGGTGTTTGCGGGGCGATGCACCTTGCATTCCCTTGGCAATCTTACGCCGAAAGTTGGACACCGTTACAGAATCGTTGAATCCGCATTTTGTCCGTATTCCGTCCCAATTCCGCATCCATTCGACATTCATTAAAAATAGATGGATTTCGGAGGGATTTTGGATTTCTGGGGCTGCAAGGGGATCGAATCGCCGATGCCTTTTATTCGGCGACTGGCCTTTGATGTCCATTCGGATGCCGAGTCAGAATGATGGACACCGTTACTGAACCGTTGAATCCGAATTTTGTCCGTATTCCGTCCCAATTCCGCATCCATTCGACATTCATTAAAATTCAAGGGGTTTCGTTGGCTTTTTCGGGCCGAAGTTGCTATGCGGGCATTGGTTCCGATCCGCCGATTGGTCAGTTTGTACCAATGCGTTTTGATGTGTATCAACGTGTATCATTGCGTATAGATGCGCCTTTACGATTTCGACACTTTTGCCAGAAAAATTGGCGGGTTTCGCAAAACCATTGTATCGTCCTGAAATGACCATTTGCTTTGTCTTGTACTGAATTAGCTCCAAGCCGTTTGTAATGTGCCAACCCAGATGAAGGAATACCAATTCTTCGCTATTTTTGTGGAATTTGGCCCTTCACAGCTACTAAAAAAAGTGGAAATGAGATTTGACAATACTGAGAAAATCGGACTGAATGCAGTTGATTCGCTGTTCACGAAAGGTGGGAATTGGATTTTTCGACTCCAAACGATAAGCGACTTCGGAATCGATGCACACGCAGAACGAGTAATCAATGGTGATCCCAAGGGGCGGAAGATTGAGCTGCAAATCAAGACTGGTGAAAGCCACGTCAAAGAACAGGGAGAACATTTCATTTTCCGCTTTCGAGATGTCCACAAAAATTACTGGTTTGGCCACCAAGAGCCTGTACTGATAATCTGGTATTCCACACGTCTAAAAAAGGCATTTTGGGAAGAAATTTGCCCCTCAAAGGTTAGGAAAACGAAAAAGGGGAACAAAATTCTAATTCCCAAGTCCAACAGCCTGGAGATTTCCAACTTGGACGAACGCTTGGATTTCATACTAGAAAAGGCTGCGATCTCGAAGCCTTCCCGATCAAAGTTTGTGTCATTCGTTGGGCAGGAATACACAAGCGAGAACCTTTCACTGGCAAAAATCGAGATGGCACGATTCGATGACATGCATTATGCAATCACAAGCATAAACGCCAACCAAACGCGGGTCGAACAAGTTCTACTCGAAGTTGCAGCAATAGCCCAAAACTATCGGAAACTGGGGTTGCATAAGAACGATGATAGAGTGCTTTCCACTGCAAAAAGGCTCAGGGATCAACTCACCTGGATGGCCAAGCGAAACTCGATTTATTGTGATGAGTTTACCGCCAGCCTACCTCTATGGATTGGTGCATATTCATTTGTCATTCTTGGTCTGACCTTTCACAACCAACTCCTGTCAATTGATTCGGAACTTGGGCAACCTCAAGAAGCCGTTGGGAAATTGGAAAGCCTTCGAGAGTCTATATCCTCTGCCATCGACGGTTGCAACGATAGCATCGACACTTTTTCCGACCCCAGCAAGGATACACCCGAAGACCTCCAAAAAGGATTTGAAATATATGCAGAATCGGTTTGGAAACTGAAACTTGAATTTGAAGCTGCACTAGAATTCATTGCTGAAAAATCAGAAGCAATTACGAGCCAATTGAGGAAACAAGGCAATGTATAGTAGGTTGCTATGGTCGAGTCCCCAAGATTCCATTGTACCGAACAACTGCTTTTTTCAGGGTAGGACAAGGTTCATCTTGCATCACCTTGGCAATCTCATGCCGAAAGTTGGACACCGTTACAGAATCGTTGAATCCGCATTTTGTCCGTATTCCGTCCCAATTCCGCATCCATTCGACATTCATTAAAATAGATGGATTTCGGAGGGATTTTGGATTTCTGGGGCTGCAAGGGGATCGAATCGCCGATGCCTTTTAGTCGGCGACTGGCCTTTGATGTCCATTCGGATGCCGATCCCTAAATTTGGACACCGTTACCGAACCGTTGAATCCGAATTTTGTCCGTATTCCGTCCCAATTCCGCATTCGATAGGCATTCATTCAATTTGAAGAGGTTTGGTGAGAATTTTGGGACGCTAAACGGAAGTGGCCAATGCCGACTGAAAATGTCTTCGCTTTTGCCGTGAATTCCTCATTTTTGCTCTCATGGAAGATCGACAGCAACATTGGGAGGCCGTGTACTCCAAGAAACAGCCCCACGAGGTGAGCTGGACGCAGGAGCGCCCCGAGACATCCTTGCGGTTTATCGACGAGACGGGTTTGCCCCTCACGGCAAGCATCATCGACATTGGCGGGGGCGACAGCCGCCTTGTGGACTGCCTTCTTGACTTGGGATTTACCGATCTCACCGTGCTGGATATTTCAGATGCGGCGATCAGCAGGGCCAAGGCCCGGTT
>JANPHP010000478.1:0-85285 GCA_031424495.1 Bacteroidota bacterium
CGATTGCTTTTGGTTAGGGTTGGCAAACGGCTTCAGCGGAGTTTTTACTGTTCGGGTTTTCTGTGCAATTCAAGGTCTTTCAGGGGACGCTTGGAATAATCAATCAAAACATCCGTCACCCCACCTCAACGACCGAACACAACCGCAATCATGGTTTCCGAAGTATGCCCAGCCCTAGAAAGCAACAAATCAACCGGCAACCGATGCGAGCAGCGCACCTCAAAAAACAGGGCGACCCGAAGGCCCCTCCCCTGTCAGAATCAGAATTTACAGGATTTGCAAAATTTCCAGAAGTATGAATTTGGCGTGTTTTTTTCGGTGCGAGGGCCTTCCTACGTTCTGGATTACACTGCTGACAATTTGCGATTTATGTCGGTTTTGGGGCATCGGACGGAATTGATTTTGTAGGTACGCGATGCCTCGCCTACCTACAAAATCAAAACCATTATTTGACCAACACAATCCTGATTCCCGTAAGATTGGCCACAATCAGAATCTGGAATCGTGTTTAAATCCGCGCTTTGCTGGGCGCAATTCACACGAAGAACGGCCATACCACCTCCCGCATTCCCCTACCCTTTCACGTTGCTTGGGGCATCTCAAGTGAGGTTTTGCATCCGCACCTTCCCCCCTTAAAACAAACTCACCTGCAGCTTCAAATTGTAATTCCGGCCATTTTGGGGGATGGATGCTTGCACGTGCTCGAAACCGCCTGGGTAGGCGTAGTGGGCGTCGAGCAGGTTGCGCACTTTGAAGGCGAGTTGCACACGATTGAGCACGGCCGCGCGGCCGCGCAGGTGGGGCGCTACGAGCAATTGCGCGCTCAGGTAGGCAAAAGGCGCTGTTTCGGTGTCATAAACGGTGCGCCGCCCCGACTGGATCACCGTCTCCGGTGAAAACCTGAAATGTTTGAGGATGGGCACCGACAGCCCAGCCTTGAGCATGTGGCGAGGCGAATTGGTGAGCCACTCCTGCGTCTCGCGGTTGGCCATGCTGGCGTATGAATAGTTGCCATAAGCATGCAAGCCATAGAGAAAGCGGCCATTCCATTCGGCAGATGCGCCAAAACCGCCGGAATTGTCGATGTTTTGGTACTGCAAGAGCGAGTCGGCTGGATCGATTACCTGATCGATCACATGCAAGATGTTTTGCCGAAACACCGAGGCGGCCACAGTCTGATGCTTGCCGATCTTTTGCTCGTAGACGAGCTCCAGGTTGTGGATGGTCTCAGGCCTGAGATTGGCATTGCCCTTGATATAGGTTGGGTCATTGATATTGGCTTCATACGCATTGGGCGCGCGAAAAGCCCAGCCATAGAGGAACTTGAACGTGGCGGATTTACTTGCAAAAACGTTGACGGCGAGCCTCGGTGTGAGCGCCAGCTTGCCGAGGTAAAGCATGTCAAATCGCAAGCCAGCCGTGATGCTCACTTGCTTGATCGGCTGGTACTCGTCTTGGGCAAATGCTGCAAACGTGGAATATGCGACAGGAAAGTTGTAGAGCTGAGTGTCGACGAGGTCGATGAAATAATTGGCTTTGAAGATATGCTGGGCGTCGATGCCCACGACGAGACGGTTGTTGCTGGCAAGGTCGTGGCGAATGCGGGCCTCACCGCCGACCCACAGGCCGTCGACCCCATCGCGCTGGTAACCGCCATCTGCTGAATCGAGGGGATAAGCGCCTCTGTCATAATAGGTATAGCCCCACGCCTTGGCAAAAACCGCCGTCTTGGGACTGAGGTCTTTGGCATATTCGCTTTCCAAAAATGCGTAGCGGTCTGTGACGACAAAGCGGGGGTCGCCAAAAATGCTGCTGTAAGCCGCTGTGGGTACATTCACCGTGCGGGAGGAGACAAATCCCTGCACGGTCCAGTTGCGGTAGCTGAGCCTAGCGTTGAGCCCCCACCACTTGCTGCCATCGAGCTTGTCGGCGATGCCATTGCTGGTGCTGCTGTCGTCGTATTCTGGGTAATAGAGCCGCTGTCCGGTGATTTTGCCCACCCGCGCCCCGACACTGATGTCGAGCCCACGGGCAGTGGTCTTGGCAAATGCTGCCGATCCCTGCCACTTGCCATAGCTGCCCGACTCGACCGAAGTTTTGAGTCCGTCGAGGGTCTCGCCGGTCTGGGTCACGATATTGATCATGCCCAGCATAGGGTAGTTGCCATAGAGGGCGGATGCAGGACCGCGTATCACCTCCACCCGCTCGATGATGTCCATATTCAGGCCATAGAGTTCGGTGCCGATCGGGGCCGCGCCCCAGAGGTTTTCATTGAGCACGACGCCATTGATCATGACGGCGACGCGGTTGTTGTAGTCGGTGGGCCGGCCATAGCCCCGCAGGCCGAGATAGGTATAGTTGCGGTCAAATGTGATGTAGAGGTCGCGCACGGCATTGAGCAACTCGCCCACGTCGTTGTAGCCATAGTCGTGGATGTCTTCCTTGCTGATGATCGTAACCGAGGCCGGCGCTTCTTGGGTGGACTGCTCATACTTGGCCACCGAACTGATGCGCACATTGAGCAAGGAGTCGAGCGACGAGAGGTCCTCTCCCAAGCTATCGGGCTGCGCCTGCAACCTGCCATTCACGCCAAACAAGAGCAAAACCGCCACAACGAATTTGGTCCACTTTTCACAAAAAAGGTTCATTCCCCAAATATTGTTTCTTCACACAGGCGCAATCTACACATAGCCTTCGATTTTTTGCAATGTATGACCGAAATCAATGGCGGGAGGCTTGGGCGAAGATTTAGTTCTTGGGCGAGCCGCTGCCGTGTGCGTGCCGCCCACAGGCGGTCGGGCACTGCGGGGCTGTGCGCAGCTACGGTCCCGTTCGGGCAAGCCGCATCGTGACCAAGCCCCTCCGATCCCGCTCGCGTACCGACCTCCCATACCCAAACAGACAATCCCCGCACAGTCCACCCGTACCCAAACGGTAAATGCCCGTACCGTCCACCCATACCCAAACGGTAAATGCCCGGACCGCTCATTCAGCGCTCATCAAAAAATTTCATCCGCTTCCCATTTTTCCTGAACTTGCGCCCGCATTCTTCAACATTGATACTATGGCCCAGGCGCTGCTTGATACGGATCTTACTTTTCCTGTCCCTTTTACGAAATATGCTGGCAAGGTGCGCGACAACTACAATGTCGGCACGGAGCTGATGGTGCTTGTCGCGAGCGACCGCATTTCGGCTTTTGATGTCGTGCTGCCACGCGGCATCCCTTACAAGGGCCAAGTGCTCAACCAAACAGCCGCCTATTTCCTAGAGGCGACCCGCGATATCGTGCCCAATCACCTCGTGTCCACGCCCGACCCCAATGTCACGATCGGCTTGCGCTGCAATCCGATTCCCGTGGAGATGGTCGTGCGCGGCTACCTCTGTGGCCACGCTTGGCGCACCTACGCCGCCGGCGGTCGCGAGCTCTGCGGCGAAAAATTGCCCGACGGCCTCAAGGAAAATGACCCGCTGCCCACGCCCATCATCACGCCCACGACCAAGTCTGCCATCGGCCACGACGAGGACATCTCCGCCAAGGACATCATCAAGTCGGGCCTGCTCGACGCCGATACTTGGGGCGAGATGTGCTACTACGCCCTCGCCCTCTTCCAGCGCGGGCAGGAAATGGCCCGTGAAAAAGGACTCATCCTCGCAGACACCAAGTATGAATTTGGCTACCACGACGGCGATCAGGTGACGCTCATCGACGAGATTCACACGCCAGACAGCTCGCGCTATTTCTATTTGGAAGGCTTCGACGAGCGCCAAGCGCGCGGCGAGGAGCAGCGCCAACTCAGCAAAGAATTCGTGCGCAAGTGGCTCATCGAGAATGGATTCCAAGGCAAAGACGGACAAGTGCCTCCGGTGATGCCCGATGCGTTTGTCGAGGAGGTGAGCGAGCGCTACATCCATGTCTATGAGACGATTACGGGACTCAAATTCATCAAGGCAGATACGGCTCAGATTGCTGCGCGTGTGCAAGCCAATGTTACGGAGGAGTTGCACCGATTGGGGATGTAAGCTTGGAAAATCTGATTTTGAATTGAACGTTAGCAGTTTAGCGTGCCATATCGGATGTCCCGTGTGGCCAAGACCTGCCGTGGGAGCCTTCCATTCGTGTTGAGGTAGGGATTGGTATTTGTCTTTGCTGCTAGCACTTGGGAATTTTCTTCATTGATTGCTTTGGGTTGCGGTTTTACCTACCAACACATTCTCTTGCAATCGCCTCGATTTGCGGTTTTGCCTTGCTAGACAGGTCGACGCTAGCGATATTCGCCCCAAAGAATCACGCATCAGCATGCCTCAAAAACATAAGTTTATCGCCATCGAAGGTCTTGACGGATCAGGCAAATCCACGCAGATCGATCTGTTGATTGCGCATTTCAGGGCACAGGGCATCGAGACACGTTTCATCCACTTCCCGCGCCACAACGAGGGCGTTTTTGGCAAGCTCATCGCCCGCTTCCTGCGTGGCGAATTTGGCGAGGTCAAAGATGTGCATCCACAGCTCGTCGCGCTGCTGTTTGCAGAAGACAGGAAAGAATTCGCGACAATTCTCCAAGGATGGCTCGATGCAGGCCATGTCGTGCTTTGCGACCGCTATGTGCTCAGCAACATTGCCTTCCAATGCGCAAAACTGGACGATCCTATTGCTAAGGAGTCCTTGCGCGAGTGGATCTTGGAATTCGAATACACCTACAACAAGATCCCCAAGCCCGATTTCTCACTGCACCTTTCGGTGCCCTTTGCGTTCACCGAGCGGGCGCTCACCGCGCGCATGGCTGCGCAAGCCCGCGACTACCTCGACGGTGGCCACGACATCCATGAAAAGGATTTTGCCCTTCAAAAGGCCGTTCGCTTAGCCTACGAAACCCTCGTGGCGACCGATCCCAGCATCCGCAACATCGTCTGCGCCGACGATGCCGGGCAGATGCGCCCCATCGCCGAGATTCATCAATTGATTTTGGATGCGATAGAGGCTTGAGGAAGCTGGGCAAACTCAGCTCGGCATCGTGCCTTTGAAATCTGTAGGCCCACATCAAAAATGCCCCGCTACGGCTAGCGGGGCATTTTTGATTTCAGGCAGCCGCTATCATTCGACGATGAGCTTGCCTGTACCGAGGCTCAGGCCATCTTCCAGAATGCGATAGATGTACATGCCGTGCGCCAAGCCCTCGGCTTGCAAGACCAGCGGCACGTTGAGCTCACCGTTGATGCGGCGCACCACGGCTCCACGCAAATCCATCAACTCCAATTCAAAATCGCCTTGTAGCCCGCTGTGCTGCACACGCACCACAGACTGCTGCGCCATTGGATTCGGGGCCACCGAGATCTCAACACCAGGCATTGCGGGTGTCGTTGCGATGAGATACACATCCACGCTGTCACAATTGGTGATAGAATCTCCACAATCGTTCCAGACCGTGAGGCAAACGGTATAAGTAGTGTGATCGACCAGATAGGTATGTGTAGGCATCATACTCGTGGAAGTATCTCCATCGCCAAAGTCCCAAAAGTAAGACGTGCCCCCAGTCAATGCCGGCACAAAAGTGAAATCAAAAAAGCTGTTGCTGTATGTAAATGAGGCACTAAGCGGCGAACCGCAGACTATTTCCGTGATGCAGATTGTGTCACTGCCACAGGCATTTGTCGTAATCAAGCAAATGGTATAGGTGCTATCGATGGCGTAGACGTGGGTCGGATTGGCGGTGGTGTCAGTCGTACCATCACCAAAGTCCCACAAGTAACTGCTGGCATACATCGAGCTATTGCTAAAGACGAGGGTGTTGTTTCCCACATTCTGATAGCTCATCGCCGCTGTCGGGGCGACGCAGACAAAGACGGAGTCGCAGATCGTGTCTGCGACCAAACAACTGTTCGTGGTCGTGAGGCATACATAATACCATCCGATTGAAGAGTAGGTATGCGTGGGATTGGCAATGGTGTCGATGCTGCCATCGCCAAAGTCCCATAGCCAACTTGTAGCATTGCTAGAGCTGTCTGCGAAGGCAACGGCAAAACCGCTAGGCACTGCACCAAAGTTGCTGACGGGATCGGGTCCGCAGACGGTGACCGTCGTGCAGACCGTATCTGTGCCGCAAGACGTCGTGACATAACTGCAGACATTGAATGTGCCGCCAGTACTATAGGTATGACTGCCGTTCCAAACGGTGTCGAGGGCAGAGCCGTCGCCATAGTTCCAGACCGATGTAAACGAGGAGTCGGCGGCATTGGTAAATGTATAGGATGAGGGTCCACTAGGCGTTGCCGTCGCATTGAAGGTGAGCACGCTGTCGTAATACATCCACACGCGGCTGATGCTGCCACTCGCCTGCGCCCACAAGGCTGTCGGCGCAGTGGTGCCCAACGGGAACTGCATGCCGCAACGCGTAATGGCCATCGACTGCCCATTGATCGTTGCCGTGAAGCTGCCCGATGTAGAGTAGGAATTGATCGTGCCTCTCTGACCCAAGATCATAATGTTGTCGCCCTGCTCTACCTGAATATTGCAAGGGATGATACCTGAAGCAGGATTGTTTTGTGTCAAAAACAGGGTTGTGAAGACATTGGTTGTGACAGAAAAAATTGGTGGGGCGACAGGCAAACGCATCACAGCAATGCTTTGAGCGCCCGTACCGGCCTCTGAGGGCACCTCCAGCCCTGTAATCGTAAAACAAGTAGGCGCGACAAACCAGTAACCCCTCACATTTCCATCAAACTGAGATGCATGAGCGGGTAGCGGCATCTGGATTTGAGTTTGGGCAAAAAGACTTCCGAAGCAAAAGAGCAGTAGTGCGGATAAGGTAAAAAATTTCATTTAGATTCCTAACATGTTGGTTCAAAAGCACAAGATAGCTATTTTCTCAATGTGGTGAGGTAGTCAGGAGACGATATCGCTTGATTTCCACGCTTTCTAGAATCTCCAAAAAGTAATTGCCCTTCCATTTCTCGCCAAAATGAACGATCTTCGAGTGGATCAGTTAGATCGGCTTAGAGCATCAATTATGAAATCATCCAAGGAAAAGAACAGCAAGCGCAATCCGCAGCAAATTCAGATGCCTGAGCATGATCGGCCTGGACGCATCATGTCGCCGCCGCCCTTTGAGTTGGATGCAAGCTGGAACACGCAGGCGCCCAAGACGAAAAGCAAGGAAGAGGAAGAGATTTTGGAAGAAGGGAAAGAGAGTGGGGAATAGGGGTTAGGGGCTGATTGTCAGCAGGTAGCAGGTAGCAGGTAGCAGGTAGCAGTTGTTGGGGTGGTTAGTTGCTGTGAGGGAGCTAGTTTGGCATTAGGTGGATGGTGGATGGGGTTTTCTGGATTTGAGCTTTGAAGTTGGCGTGTGGCTTGGGGAAGATTTGGATGTGGGTACGATCATCCTTGAATTCTAGATTTACTGATTTCTCTGTGGCTTGCTCGGGGTCGTATTTTGTGCGGATGACTTCAACGGCCTTACGGTCTTGTGCGAAGACGATCAAGTCTTCAAATTCATTCATCTTCAATTCATCGATGCCGACTGTCTCGGCAGGATTTTCGGCCCAGGCCTGCATTTTGATGAATGCGACGCGATCCCATTCTATGTCGGTGATGATTTCGGCGAAGCTGATGATACAGCTGTCTTCTTTTGCTTGGCAGGATGCCTCAATCTTCGCAAACAATGCCGCCGAAGCATGATCCTTGTTGCTAGCACAACCGCATAAGCCGATCAAAAGGATGCCTAGGCAGATTGACAGACGCGTCTTTGTGATTTCCATTGCCAGATGGGTTGGATTTTGGAATGCTTCGACTTCATTCACCTTGCTTACCTGGCGGCCTTCGTTTTCTCGACGCAGCCTGAAATTCCCCTATTTTTCAATCAAAGTAGCAATCCCCGCATCGATGTCGACTTGCGGCGCCCAGCCTGTAAAAGCCTTGAGCTTGCTGATGTCGGCCAGCAGGTGAAGGCGGTCGGTCTTGCGCACTTTGGCGGGGTCGATCTCTACTTGCACAGGCTCACCGAGGGCATTGCCGAAGGCGGCTGCGATTTCCAAGACGCTGTATTCGATGCCGCGACCGAGGTTGAAGGTGTCGTAACCGCTTTCAAAGCTCTCCAAAAGCGCGATCACCGCGCGGGCCATGTCGCTCGTGTGGATGAAGTCGCGCTTGGGCGCTTGGTTGCCGAGCTGCAAGGTGCGTGCCCCGGCATTGATCTGCGCCGCGATCTCGGGGATCAGGTGCGGATTGGTTTCGTTGGGGCCAAATGCATTGAAAAAGCGACAAACGACCGTGGCGATGCCTGAGGCGAGGTGAAACTCGTGGCATAGGCGCTCGCCTGTGAGTTTGGTGAGGCCATAAATGTCGAGCGGCCCCGTCGGGTGCGTCTCGGCGACTGCATGATCCGCGATCGGGTAGACCGCTGCAGTTGAGGCAAATAGCACCCCTTGCACGCCTGCGCAACGTGCTGCGTCGAGCACATGCATCGTGCCCCTGATGTTGATGTCGGCCGCCTCGTAGGGATGCTGATTGCACCAAGGAATGAAATGCACAGCCGCCAAATGCAAGACCCAATCGGGCTTGAAGTCGGCAAAGACGGCGTCGACGCCCTCGGCATCCAAGATGTTGAGCACCTTGAAGTGGCTGTCGGGAATTTTCACAAAATCCCGGTTGCCAAAGCTCAGGTCATCGATCACCATAAGCTCGACGGGATGCTGCTGCAAAGCATGGATCACCGCCGAACCGATGAATCCGGCGCCGCCTGTCACTAAAATGCGTTGGATCTTGTTGCCGATCTTGCCCATGTCTCAGGCCCCTTTTGCTTGCGCGATGAAGATGTATTGGCGGATGAAAAGGCGCTTCCACAGGCCCAAAGTGGGGATGTAGAAGAATTTTTGCTGCCAGTTCATCGTCTTCCAGGTATCGTGATTACTCTCCAGGTGCACGAGGTCATAGCCCTTGCGCAGCATGTTTTTGATCGTCTGCAGCGTAAACCACCGCAGGTGCGTGCGGTCGAGCAGGCCCTCGTCTTCATACTCAAACTGGTCGCGCATGATCTTCCAGAGGATGTAGAGGTTGCCCAAGTTCGGAATGCTACCTACAAGCAATCCATTGGGATTAAGTAGTTTGCGCATTTGCTCGACGACCTCCCAAGGATTATAAAGGTGCTCCAACACGTCCAAAAAAAGGATCGCGTCAAACTTGCCGTCGGGCATTTCACCGAGGCGCCCCTCGGCGATCATGTCTTCGATGTTGTCGCATTTGACCCAGTCGATGCGGGTCGCTGCTTGCGCAGCTGCATCCGCCATCAACTCGACACCTGCATAAAATGTCGCGCCCAGCTGCTCTTTGATCAATTGTCCAGTGCCGCCGCCGGAGCAACCTACCTCTAGGACGCGCAAGACTTTGCGATCCTGCTTTTTCAGGTAGCGTTCCATCACCCGCACCACATCCTTGCGTACCAAGGTGTAGTAACTCTGCACCTTGCCTTTTTCCTTATATAATGCTTCGACTGTGGACATTCCTCAACTATGGCGGTAAAGTTGCCGAATTAATGCTTTCATTCCCAAAGGCCGCATCACTTTTTCCACCAAACGGTTTTTCCAAGCGATCAACCGCTGCGATCCCCACTTGGAATGGAAACGCGCTTGGTCGGTTTTGAACTTTTCAGAGATGTCCAATGCATTTTTGCGGGATGTCACATGCGCGAGGTGGCGCACATGCGCATCCATCACCGCCGCATTCAAAATGTCGTGCTTGCGCAACTGCAAGGTGAAATCGTCGTCTGCAAAATAGTAGTCAAAGCGCTCGTCAAATCCGCCGACATCCGCCCAAACCGACCGCTGCACCAAAAAGCACCATCCCGTAAAGGTGATGCGCACGTGGTGCCCGATGCGGTAGGCCTCCTGCGGCCCAAAAGTGCCCTCTGGCGTGTAAGGCGATGCAATGTCGACGGGACAGAGGCAACGCAATTGGGCATTTTGGGAATGCGCGGCCAGCATGCGGGTACAGAATCCGGGGCCAAAAACGACGTCGTTGTTCGTGAAGAGGATCCAATCCGCCTGCCCCAAGCGCGCCCCGATGTTGTTGAATCTGTTGAAGTTGAACGCCTCCTGCGGATAGATCATCTGCACATGGAGGTGATCGGGGTAGACCCAGCCGAGGGAGGGAAAGTCAGCGTTGCTTTCCAGCAAAAACACATTAAAATCGATGTCAGATTCGCCGAGCCGTAGGGTGGCGATGGCCTGCAGGTTCATCTCAAAGATTTCGCGGCTGCCTGTGTAGGCGAGCATGACGACGTCGACTTGCGGCTTCACCTTGCGACGCCCATTTGGGAAAACTCCCACAGCGCAATCACGCGACGGGCATTGGCTTGCCAGGTATGCTCGCGCATGACCTTTTGCTGAAAATGTGTCGCCAGACTTTGCCGCAAGGCTGGGTCGGCGACGAGCTTTTCAAGAGCGCTTTGCAGATTTTCTGGGCTCGGCTCGATGATGAGTCCGTCCACATCGGGCAGCATCACGTCGAGCACGGCGGCATGGTGCGTAGCGACGATGGCCTTGCCCATCATGCCATATTCAAAGATTTTGATCGGCGAGCAATACCATTTGGTATTGGGCAGCACGCAGATATCCATCGCATCGATGTGCGCAAAGACCTCAGCATGTGGGATATAACCCGTAAAATGAATGCGATCCCCTACCCCACTCTCGACCGCTAGCGCCCGCATTTGAGCGATGGTTTCCCCACTGCCGACAATGAGCAGCGCGATCTCCGGCGCCTTACGCGCCAACAGCGCAAATGATTGAATCAATCCCTCCACCCCATGCCAGGGTTGTATCGATCCGACCCAACCGATCACCGTTTTGCCTTCGAGCGCAAATTGTTGCCTGATCGCCTTCAGTTTTTGGCCATCGACAGCGGCCTTGGCCGGGTCGATGGCATTGGGCACCACGGTGAATTTCCCTGAAAAAATGCGGTGTTCTGAGAGGAAATATTCACGCAGGGAGCTGGAAACGACGACGACGTGGTTGGTTTTGTCGAGCTGCCAATACTCTTTTTCCCTCGCGGTATCGAGCATGGCGCTGTTGCCTTCAAGCTCGACTTTTTCCTCGACGTAGGGCGAGTTCATCTCCAGGACATGCATCACCTTGGCCTTGCGGGCGGCATTGACGCCCGATGTTTGGAGGTAGTTGGCGCGCTCGTAGACGAGGTCAGGCTTGAAGGCCTTGATCTTGAGGAGCAAGTCATCAAAAGCCACGTCGTCTAGCTCCATGAGCCGCTTGTCTTTGAGGGTCTGCCACTTGCGTGGGGAGATCAGCAATTTTGCCAGCCGTTTGTAGAGCGGTTGCTTGGTCGCCTCGACGGCTGGACGGGGCTCCATACCGCCGACGATTTGCAGCTCGACCTCGTGTCCCAAGTCCCTGAATGCCTTGATCATTTCCCGCATGTGGGTGCCATAACCCGCAGGATCGCTGAGGTTCAAGTTGGGATTTGGGGAGTAATACAGGATTTTCATTGGAGTTGCAAAGATAATGGGGAGAATTGAGAATGGAGAATTGAGAGTTCAGAGTTCAGAGTTTGTCGGCTAGGGCTTGCTGGGTGATGGGCAAATGTGAATTTGGTTTTGGGGATTGTTTGGCAATGGGACTTGGTTTGGGGGTGTTATTGGGCTTGAAATCCTGCTGCTAGACTTGAAAAATGTGTATATTGCACGGCATTTCGCGATATGTATATGAAGAAAGGACTTTTGGTGGCGTTATTGGGCCTGCTTCTGCTGGCGTTTTCGCCCGTTTCGGCGCAGTTGTACATCGGCCCAGCTGTGCAAGTGGGCATGACCTATTCCAAAAACTACGTCATCAAAGACACAAGTCGCTACTACATCGGCAATTCTCCTAGCCTATTTGCTGCAGCCGGAGTGGATTTGGGCTATCAGTTTGACAAGAACATCCGTGTACAAGCTGGCCTGCAAGGTCAATACCGTTCCTTCAACCTGCCCGCCCCAGACGGCGTCGAAGGGCTTACCTTCACGAATATCAAGCAGAACACTATGGTGTTCGCTGTGCCAATTTCGGTCAATTACCGCATTCCGATCGGCAGTGGTGGCAACAAGTTTTTCAATGTCATGGCTGGCCACAGCTTGGATTTTGTGATCAAAAAGGAAGACAGTATTGTTCTGAACTCTACCTCTGCACTCATCGACTCTGGCGGCAGCTTTGCACGCCACGAGTATCAGTTTACCAAAACGGGCTCACCGATTTCATCCGTTTTGTTGGGTGTCGGCGCAGACATGGTCAGCGCCAAGGGCAATATCCTCAATATCTCGCTCGTTTGGGGCATCAGCACGCGGCAGATGTTTCGCGGCTCGATCCGCGAGTGGAATGTCTTGCATCAGAGCTACAATCCGACCACGGAATCCAAAGATCCCGAGGAGTTTCCTGACCACTACTATGAGTGGGCGCTGCGTGGCAGCAACGTGAGCCTCAAGGCGAGCTACCTTTTCCAACTGACCGGCAAGGACAAAGAAGGCAAAAAAGACAAATACAAGAGCGATGACTCGGGCAAGGTCGAGAAGACCCCCAAGGCTGAAAAACCTGCAAAGGAAAAAGCTGAAAAAGCGCCCAAAGAGGAAAAGGCCCCTAAGCCTGAGAAGGCTTCCAAAGAGAAAAAAGAAAAATAATCGCTTGCCTTTGGCAGCAATAAAATTCACCGCATCTGCCTCGCCTCGTCGAGGCAGATTGGTTTTGGGACCTCTCGGAAACGGAAACCCAAGCCATGCTACGTCCGAAGTAACTCAAAATGAACCCGCCAACGACAGTCTACCGCCACTTGATAAGCATTTGCATTCTGGTGCTGTCGGTATATACTGCGGCTTGCGATCGGGCTGCTGATGCAGTTCAACCGAAGGAGACGTTTGTTTTTCATCCGCCCCACCTTGTTGATAGTTTTGAAGCACCATACACTGACTGCAATGCTTCCAAATGGATGGGCTATGCAGGAATTCGACCGCTGTACATTGGCCCATTGGCAGATACATTGGACGTGACTTGCAGGCATACCATTGACAAGTACATCACCCCCAATGAAATTAGGAGCTATGTGAACTATCCTACGCTTGAGGATAGCGGGCTTTACATTTTGGTTGATACTTCACAGCGCGTTCGGTACAAAATCCTCCTATTCAACTTCCCCTCGCGCGAAAATCCCGATACGGTTGGTACAGCACCCCCCTTCGAATTGTACGAAGCCTATCCAGTTTTCATTGTCAATATGCTGGCGGACACGATTGAGATTAGTCCAAGGCATCAGCTACCTACCGTCCTAGAAGCCATTGATGACCAAGGGAAATGGCGCCCCATTCAGAAGACACTAGGTTACTGCGGCACTGGCGAGGTGGCCCTACGGCTTCCAGCTTGTGAAATGGTTGTCGCAGCCATCAGTGTTTGCTCAGGCGATTTCCCCACACAATTGCGGCTGCGCTATCACAATATGTACTCCAATAGCTGGCATGGATCGATCTACCGCGAGCAATTTGGAAAGAAATGACTATGGATTAGGAATCCCAGAGGGGTGATTTAATCCCCCTTTTGGTTGCCTTCGTCCCTATTTCTTCATCCGCTTCCTAGCCTCATCCATCCAGCCTTCGACTTGGTACATCTGGATTTCAAAGTCCTCGCCGGCCTCCTCGTAGATCTTGTAGGCCTGGTCAAAGTACCGTAGGGCAATGTCAAATTTGGTATAACCAAGGAATACCTGTCCGATTTGAAGCAATAAGTCGGCCTTATCGGTCTCGTGGTAGTCGGGCGTATCGGCGACATACTCGACGGCTTCTTTGAGGCAGACGATGGCATCGTTGGGTTTTTGCTGCAACAGGTAAAACTGAGCGGCATTGCGGTAAAGTCGCACGACCGGCAAGAAGTCTTCGCGCTCGACACAATCGTCGACCGCAGCCTCGTGAAGGGCCTCGTATTCGTCTCGCGCTGCCTTGATAAAGGCTTGATCTTCCTCAGACAGGTTCTCCAAACTCCCGTTTTTGTCGAGCCAAAACTCCACGTGGCGCACGAGCTGCGCCCGCGCTTGCACGCCCCTATAGCGCAAGGCCACCGGCCCATTGTCGAATGTCTCCAACAACTCAT
This sequence comes from Bacteroidota bacterium, assembly GCA_031424495.1. Taxonomy (GTDB): domain Bacteria; phylum Bacteroidota; class Bacteroidia; order J057; family JADKCL01; genus JADKCL01. The sequence goes on from JANPHP010000478.1 coordinate 14,108, forward strand.
GGTAGAGCGGCATGCTCACAAACGTGCTGCGCGACTCTGGCGTGAGTTTGAGGGCCAACGTGCTCCATTCATAAAAATACTCCAAGCCATCCACTGCCTCTGCATGCCGATGACGGTAGTCGTCAATGATGCCGCGCAAAGCAGTAAAAACCTCGGCGGCCTCAGCATGCCGATTGAGCGTGCTCAGGCCCTGCATGTATTCAAACAGGGATTCGATTTCTTTTGCTGACCTGCCCTCGGTGGGTGTCAGTTGAATGCGGGGTTCCAGTTCGGCCAGGGCTTCCTCTACTTCCTCGGGAGCCATGTCATGGTAAAGAGCTTCAAAATCGCGCATTGAGTTTCAGACTAAAAGAGTTGTAATTGGATGGATGAGTTGAAGCTGCGACGATGGTAAGGCGACATGCCGTGGGCATACACCGCCAATCGGTGGGCCGCTGTGGGATAGCCTTTGTTGCTGTCCCACGCATAGTGCGGATATTCCTGATGCAACATTTCCATGATGTCGTCGCGAAAGGTCTTGGCCAAGATGGAGGCCGCAGCAATGTTAAGGAATTTACCGTCTCCTTTCACGATGCAAGTGTGCGGAATCTCGTGGGCAATGAAACGATTGCCGTCTACAAGCAAAGCTTCAGGTCGCACCCGCAACTGAGAGACGGCCTCGTGCATCGCCAAAAAGCTGGCTTTCAAAATATTGACTTCGTCGATCTGGCGATGGGAATAGATGCCGATCGCCCAGTCAACTGCCTCGGCCTGGATCACATCGCGCAGCGCGATGCGCTGCTTGTGGCTGAGTTGCTTGCTGTCATTGAGCAGTGAATTTTGAAAATCCAGCGGCAAAATGACGGCTGCAGCCACGACAGGGCCCGCTAGGCAGCCCCGGCCAGCCTCGTCGAGGCCAGCCTCCAAGATGCCCGGAGTGTACTGATTTTGCAGCGCCATATCCTAATTTTCGTCATTTCGCAGCCCTGCTTCGCCTTCTCGCGGATAGCACTTAGATTTGACCTCGCTAAATCTAAGCACAAGCCCCTCAAAAGGCAAAGACGGAATATGAACGAAAGTAAAAATCCTTGGACGATGCTCGAATCCCGCGAGGTCTATAACAATCCATGGATCCAAGTGACCGAGCACCAAGTGCTCAATCCGGCGGGTGGGCCGGGCATTTATGGGGTGGTGCATTTCCATAACCTGGCCATCGGTGTGGTGCCTTATGAAAATGGCAAGATTTGGATGGTGGGCCAATACCGGGTGCCGATGGAGGCCTATTCCTGGGAAATCCCAGAGGGCGGCGGCAAATTGGGCATCGATCCGTTGGAGTCGGCGGCGCGTGAGCTGCAGGAGGAGACGGGCCTCACAGCAGATCGTTATGAGGTGCTGTTGGAGATGGACCTGAGCAATAGCGTGAGCGACGAGCGCGCGATCGTGTACCTGGCGACGGGCTTGCACGCGGGCGCGGCCGCGCCTGAGGAGACCGAGGAGCTGCACGTGCGGCAGATGACGCTGGCGGAGGCCTACGCGATGGTGGAGCGGCGGGAGATTCGGGATTCGTTGACGGTGGCGGCGATCTATCGGCTGCGGATTTTGGACCTGGAGGGAGGGATTTGATAATTGACAATGGACAATTGACAATGGACAATGGGTTAGCTGTTGTTGGCGTTGTGAGTGCTGAGTGAATGGCGGGTTGGGGGATTTTGGCGTTTATTTCCGTTGATTCCCTCTTAATCGAAATTGCTGCTATGCTATTTCGGGCCAAATGATTCGCGCACCCATTTCTCGGCTTCGACCATTACATCTTCGTGCGATGTGAATTCTCCTCGGTCGATTTGCTCCTGCGCCACTTGAAGCTCTGCAGCCTCTTCGATCGATAATTGGTGAACATACCCTTCTACGACCATCCCCAATTGTTCATAAAATGAAAGGATCGTCTCGTCGTCTTGCAATTGACGGATCGCTTCTATCAGCGGTTCTATTGCTATCGTCCTAGCCATTAGCTTACGTTTGATTAAGGATGCGGAATTTCTGAAATCAATCTGCGAGGGGGTAATCGATGATGAGGGTGGCTGCAGAAATCTTGAGTTTTTCGCTGAGCACGCGGATCATTTCCACGGTAAGGCGCTTTTTCCTGTTCAGGATTTCTGAAACCCCGGATTTTCCGCCCATGATCCCAACCATGTCTTTTTGCTTGAGATTCAATTCTTCCATTCTGATCTTGATCGCCTCGATCGGGTCTGGCGGGCCAATGGGGTGGTGCTGATGCTCATAGTTCTGGATCAGCAACATCAATACTTCCGCCTCATCACCTTCGGGCGTATTTTCCTCTGCAAAAAAGACTTCATCCAGCCGCTTCAGTGCGGTTTGGTATTCTTCTTCTGTCTTTATCAGTTTCATCATCATTCATTCGATCATCACCCTGCCAATCAACACAAATTTTGAAGGATGCCGCCACCAAGCGGAATTGAGGATGCAAATTTATGCAGGAAAATTGTAGTGTGATAGAGTGTCAGAGAGTGACAGACTGAGTGTGAGTGGCAGTGTGAGAGAAGAGCAATTGAGCCTGCGGCTCAATAAACCATCTCCAAAACCTCTTGCCTGATCGCTTTGTGCACGATTTGTTTGCGCTTGAGGTTGCGCATGAGCGGGAAGTTGTAGACCGGGCTGCTCTCGCTGCTGAAGTTGTAGAGGACTTGGCCGGCGACGTGGGCGGGATAGAGGACATTGCTGTTGAAATCGACTTCCATCTGCAATTTGGGATTGCCGATGCCGGGCAATAGGCGCTTGAGTCCTGCTAGGGCTTGAAAGAGCCCCTCAGTATAGGCGGGGATGTCGATGGGGGCTCCACCCTCTCGCAAGACGATGCTGAAAAAATAATCGGCTTGCAGCACGCCGGGCGGCGCGGAATACTCGCCAATGAGTTGAATCTGAGAGATATGAAAATTGACCCAATGGTTCTCGACACGGTAATACACCTTGCTACCTGCAAGCTCAATGGATGTGGAGTACTTTGGATGCTGATCCCTCATGACGCCTTCAAACAGCCCTTTTGGCCGATCAGAGGGTAATTTAGAGGGATGTCAACACATTCCAAACGCGCTCGGCAGCGCTTTCCCATGTATAAAGTCGCTTTCGCACCCTGCCCTTGTCCACAAGTTCGGACGCTAGATTTGGGCTACTTGCGAGGGTCGTAAGCCCCTCGGCGATGGAGGTGATGTCGTAGGGATCGACGAGCAGGGCTGCATCGCCAACCACGCCGGGCATGGCGCTGATGTTGCTGGTGAGGATCGGTGCCTCACAAGCCATCGCTTCGACGAGTGGGATGCCAAATCCCTCGAAATAAGGCACGTAGCACAGGCCGCTGCTCGCCCCGTGTATCCGCACCAAATCGGCGTCACTCACGTAACCTGTAAACAGGATATCGTCCTTGCTTTTCGCCTGTGAATAGCTGTGGATAACTTTTTCAAAGTTCCAGGCTTTGCGCCCGACGACCACCAATTTCATCGCGCTCTGCGTGCGCTGTTTGAACAGGTCGAATGCCGCAATGAGCCTGTCCAGATTCTTGCGCGGCTGTATCGCGCCGACGCAGTGAAAGTAGGTCTGCCCCTCGCTGTACTGGGCGCGGGTGGCAACTTTTTGAGCCTCGGTGCTGGGCTGGAAAATGTCGCTCGTGGCGTTGCAGACGATTTCGATCTTGGCAGGGTCGGTGCCATACTGGGCCACAATATCGGCCTTGCTGGCCTCTGAGACGGTGATGATGTGCGCAGCCTTGCTGGCAAATCTTGGGAAATAATAGCGGTAGTGCCAAGCCTCGAGCTTTTTCACGTCTTCGGGAAAGTGCTCGAATGCGAGATCGTGAAACACAGGCACCTGTGGCACGTCGGTGCGCAGACTGAGGTAACCGTCGGGCGAGAAAAACACATCGGGCTTGAGTTGCCTCAGCTTGCGGGCGACGGCCCATTCGAAGAAAAGCATGAACAAAAAAGGATGCCGCGCTGGCGGAAAAAGCTTGTAGGCCGTGACATTGGGCCCATAAATGAAGCTGGGATCGTAGTTGCGGTCAAAGAAAAAGGAAAAGCGCGCCTCGGGATGGGCCTGCACCATGCGTTTCAGGATCTCGTCGGTGAATCGACCGATGCCCTCCATGTTGTTGGGGAGCAGCAGCCGGGTATTGACCGCGATATGCAGGGGTTTAGTTGCCATCAGTGCCCATCTTGAACATGCCTGCAAAATAACTCAATCCGAGCAAAAGCAAACCCGCAAGTGCCGACACAAGCCACCAAGGCAGATTGGTGAGCGACATTCCCCAAAAGCCGCCCCCAAACAAACCCGCAATGCCCAGCAATCTGAGCAGCGTGCCGTAAGCTGGCTTCACGGGCAGCTTAAAGTGCATATACCAGATATAACTCAGCGACAGGAAACTGAAGCTGAATACCGTATTCCAAGCCGAGGCAACTGCCCCAAATTGCGGAATGAAGATGCAATTGAGCGTGATGTTCATCACAATCGAGACGGCAATCATGCGGCTCACGAATCGCTCGTGGTTGGTGCTCGTGAGCAAGGTGCTGTAAATCGCAAAAACACCGTTTACGAGCACTGCGAGGAAGAGCACACGCAAGCAAGTGGTCATTTGCGCCAGCTCCAGGGGGCTACAATCGGTGAATTGAAACAGCAATTTCTCGCCGTAAATGACGCCAAACATCCCCGCAAACAACATCGGGATCGCTGCAATCGGCTGCCCAAAAGCCAACAGGCGGCGCAATTCCTTGGGATCGTCGACGTGATGGGCAAATTTCGCGAAGAATATCGGTAGCACGGTCCAGAGGTACATCATGACCGCATCGACCCAGCGGTAGGCTCCCCCATAGATGCCTGTGGCGCGGCGGCCATCTTCGCCACCGATGAGACGCTCCAGCAGCACTTGATCGACCTTGTCGTTGATCGAGTAGAGGATGGTGATGAGGGCAAATGGGAAACTCAGCTTGAGCAATTCACGCACCGAGGCGGCATTCCAGGTAGGTCGAATGAACCCAAACATCCGCAGCACAAACAGGTACAACACGATAAGCGTGAGCCCCGCCGAAAGCAAATAGGCAAATACATAAGCCTCCAAGTCGATCTCCGTGAGCAGCAAAACGACCACGATGCCCAGCATCAGCAAGCGGTCAAGCACAGAAGCGACGGCATCAAACCGAAATCGCTGAAAGGCTTGAAAATTGGCGCGGAAGAAAAAGTTGATTTGCAACACGCTGTGCACGACGCAGAGCAGGAAAAGCAAGTACAATTCCTCCCCACGATAGCCCACTATCCATCCGGCCCCGATCATGAAAACTGGGTAGACGGTCGAAAAGGCGACTTTAAGCGAAAAAAGATTGGGAAAAAGGCGCCTCAGCAATTCGGGCTGGGCAGCCAGCGTCTTGGTCGTGTATTGGTTGATGCCCATGTCGGCCACCGCCAAAAACAGGAATCCGAAGGAATAGAGCGCCAAATACAGTCCAAATCGGGCGTTGCCGACATGGTTCTGCACCATGTTGTTGACCAAGATCCACGCCGTCTTGATCAGCAGGTTGAGCAGCACCGCAAGACTGATATTTTTGAACAGACTCTGAATGGCTTTTAAAATTCAGGGTGCAAGTATTTTGGCACAGGGTCGAGGCCAAATCTACTGCGAATTTTTGATATCTTTGGCCCTTCAAAATGGCGGCAGTCCTCAACATCTTACGGGAAAACAAAGCAAGAATTTACTTCCTGCTCTTCTCAGCATTGTTTTGCGTCGTGGTTTGGTATGGCACCAAAACCATGAACTATTACCTGTTTGCGCTGCCGCTGATCGTCATTTTTGGTTACTTCAGCTTGGTCGATTTCAAGTGGTTGTGGTACCTGATGATCGCCTTCATGCCGCTGTCGATCACCGATGTAGAGTTTTTTGGGAAGTTTGGAGGGGTGACATTCCCCACGGATTTCTTGGCGATTTTGCTGCTGGGTTTGCTTATTTTCAAGATGGCTTCGGAGCGCGGTTGGCAAATCCCCTTCAATGGTCACCCGATCCCGATTATCATCGGGCTGCAAATCCTCTGGATGATTTTTGCGGCCGTGCCATCCTCCATGCCAGTCGTTTCTTGGAAGGCAATTGCTGCGTTTTTGTGGATGATCGGTGGCTTTTTCATCTTGCCCGTGATTTTTTTCAGGGAAAGCAAGACGATGTTCCGGTTCTTTCAGCTGATCATCGTGGCTTTTTCGATCGCCTTCATGTATATCATGATGCTGTACATCAGCAGTGGCCGCAATCCGTTTGGACTCAGGTTCAATCCGAGTCCGTTTTTTGTGGACCATACCGTATTTGGCGCGTTTACCGCGACTTGGGTGCCGATTTTGGTGTTGCTCTCCTTTGCTGGTGAATTCACCGTGCGGGAACGTTGGCTGGCCAGATTTGGATTGCTCATGTTTGTGATGGGCTTGTTTTTCTCCTATTCGCGTGGCGCTTGGGCGAGCTGTGTGGCCGCCTTGGGCATGTTGGGCGTGGTTTTGCTGGGCAAATGGGCGCGACGCCTGCTCCTCCCGGCGATGATGCTGGCATTGCTCATCGGCACCTTTGCTTGGTACGCCAACCAAAATACCTCCTCGACACGCAACCGCTCTGTCTCCCGCAAAAATTTCACCGAGCACATCGGCTCCATGACCAATTTCCGTACCGATGACTCCAATCGCGAGCGCATCAACCGTTGGTACTGCGCTTGGCAGATGTTTTTGGACAGGCCGGGCTTTGGTTATGGGCCGGGCACTTATGGATTCAAATATGGCGACTTCCAAAAGTCGACCTCGCGCACCGAAGTCTCCACCAACCGCGGCGACAACGGCACAGCGCACAATGAATGGTTGCTTTCGCTGAGTGAAACCGGCCTGCCGGGGCCCATCCTGCTTACCTTGTTGTTCATCGTGCCCTTTTACCGGGGCATTAAAGGCTACTCGACTGCCTCCAAACGCAACACACGCCTGCTCTACCTCGCATGCGCATTCGGGCTCCTCACCTACGACATCCACGCCTTCGTGAACAACTTCCTAGACCAAGACAAAGTCGGCGGTACCTATTTCTGTTTGTTGGCCATCATCACCTCACTGGACATTTATTATCTGCCCAAGGAAAAAGGCACGCCACAGGAGTCGATCAAGTGGAAGCGCGCTGTGGTGACGGAGGGGTGATCGGGAAAAGGGAAATTCAGTCGATCAGGAAATCTACTGGTAGCCGCTTGATCACTGGACAGCTTCTCAGCAACATCGTAAAAGAGCTTTGCTTGCTCAGAAACAGCTTGATCTTCTCCTTCGCGAACATTTTCTCACTCTCTGTTGTGGCAAGTTTGAATAATGCGATCTCCTTTAAAACCCTGGTATACTGTCTTTGAATCAAAATTCTCAAGGTTTTGACCGTTTCCCGCGTGGTTGCGTCGTGCCCGTTGTGCAATCGATTGAGAAGTTCTGCTGTGTTTTTGGCCTTTTGATTGCTTTCATCACGCGCTGCAAAACGGATCAATTCACCTTCTAAATCCAGCATGTAGATGATCTCTTCTTCGACATCATCTAGCGGATTGCAGGGATCCAAATAGCCTCCTGCCGGGGTATGCTTGGGGCGCATTTTGTTGGCTTCATTTGCAATCGGCAACAAATTGGTCCATTCATACCGCAGCTCGGCAGCTTCGTTTACGGGAATCACATGGTCAATCTCAAGGCTCCATGCGTCCTCATACTTTCGCTCGGTGAGATAACACTTCGAGAAAAAGTGAAATTCAAAAATTCTGATGATATCAAGGTCACGATACCCGACGGGGGCTTTTGGCTCAGGATTCGTTGCCGGATCATTGCGAAATGCGGCCAATTCATCCAAATAAACCCTGATACGCTGGTCTGAAAGCGAATTTGGAACCTCCGTGGGGCGGATCAGGTTGATCATTTCTTCAGGTTCTGCTGGGCTTGATAGTGGATCAGCGTAGACTCCAATTCCAGCCGGAGCGTTGGGGTCAAGACATCCTCATTTTGCTGCATCAAGTCTTTCAGCTTCACGCTTGCGCTCGCCTTGTCAGGCATCTGAAGAATCTCCTTTGCCTTTTCCAAAAACGCATCCGCCACAGGCCCATATTCATTTTCCAATCCAAAATGCGTCTGCATCAGTTCCGAGAAGGCAGCCCCTGGGGTACTATTCGGCGCAACCTCTTTGGTGGTGAGATCAAAAACGGTTGCGTTTCGGATACTGGAGATCACAGCAGGCGAATGCGTGGCGACGATGAATTGAATATTTGGGAATAGGGTCGTGAGTATAGGCAGCACGTGATACTGCAGCTCTAGGTGCAAATGCAATTCGGGCTCATCGATGAAAACAATCCCCGGCGGATCAAGAAATCGATCGTTTGCCTCCACTCGAATTGCATCAACTCTTAATTTGATATCCATTAAGAGAGACAAAGACGCTGCAAAACCATCAGGAAGTTCATCGAATTTCACGGACCGACCATCTCCAAATACAAATTTGAAGTCATACTTATTTTCTAAGAATACTATTTTCAGGGAATTGTCACCAAAAATGTGTCCAAAGTCCTTTTCCAATTGTTCGAAAAACAAGTTAGTGGCCTCCACCTCATCGGTGCGGTTCCTGATCTGGGAAAAAGCTTGAGCAACCTTTTTATTTACCAGAAACTGGATCATCTCAGGTCCCAACTCCGAACTCGGTTTATTTAGTAGCTGCGATGCTCCCATATTTGGCGTTGGGGCCTCTACCGTATTGAACAGTGCCCTCCTGGTCGCGGAAAAATGAACCCTTACATATAACAGTTTCTTCCAAGCCCCCCAGTGGTTTGTTAATACAACCTTGTCAATGAATTGGTTACCATATTCAAGAGTTTCAGACTTAGATAAATTGCTGCTACTATATCTATGCGGCCCGGCGCCGACCAGACTGAATAGTTCACCTAAAATGGTAGACTTTCCCGATCCATTTCGACCAGTTAAGATTAGATGGGAAAATCCTTCTTCCGTTATCGTGACCGGAATTTCGAAATCTTTGGAAGCAAAGCAGTCTTTTACATGGAAAGACCTTATGTATGGGAACTTTTCTAACATGCCTCTTATCCTTTCATTCAGAAAGTTAGTCAATTTATCCCTCACCCATCATACCGCCCAAAATAAGTCTCGGGCCTCACCCCCCTCAACTCTGCCTTTACGGCTTCGCTCACGTCCAGGCCGTCGATGAAGGCTGCCATGGTCGTTTCGTCGAGCTTGCCTTTGCCGCGGGTGAGGGCTTTGAGGGCCTCGTAGGGGTTGGGGTAGTTTTCGCGGCGCAGGATGGTTTGGATGGCCTCGGCGACCACGGCCCAGTTGGCCTCCAGGTCGGCGGCGATCATCGTGCGGTTCACTTCGAGCTTGCCAATACCCTTTTGCAGGGATTGCAGGGCGAGCCATGTATGTGCGAGGGCGGTGCCTGCGTTGCGCAGGACGGTGCTGTCGGTGAGGTCGCGCTGCAAACGGGAGATCGGCAGCTTGCGGCTCATGAATTCGAGCAGGGTCGTGGAAACGGCGAGGTTGCCCTCGGCATTTTCAAAATCGATCGGATTCACCTTGTGGGGCATGGCGCTGCTGCCAACCTCTGAGGCCACGACTTTTTGCTTGAAATAGTCTTGGCTGATGTAGAGCCACATGTCTTGCGAGAGGTCGAGCAAGATGGTATTGATGCGCTTGATGTTGTCAAAGATGCGGCTGATGCCATCGTAGTGGTCGATCTGCGTGGTGGGGCGGCTGCGCCGCAAGCCGAGCGTCTTGGCCAGGAATATGCCCGCAAAGTCATGCCACTTGATCGCTGGAAACGCGACGTAGTGCGCGTTGAAATTGCCGGTGGCGCCGCCAAACTTGCCGGGGTAGTTTTGCTGGGCGAGCTCGTTGAGTTGATCGCCGAGGCGGGCGTAGTAGACCATGATTTCCTTGTGCAGAAGCGTGGGCGAGGCAGGCTGCCCATGCGTGCGGGCGAGCATGGGAATGTCTTTCCACTCCCCTGCCAGCGTCTCTAGGCGCTTGAGCACTTCGCGGTAGCCGGGAAGCATGACATTGTACATGGCGTCGCGCAGCATCATCGGGATCGCGGTATTGTTGATGTCTTGCGACGTCAACCCAAAGTGCAGGTATTCCTTGGCTTGGTCCAGCGCTGGTGAAATCGCTGAAAAACGCTCCTTCAAGAAATACTCGACAGCCTTCACATCATGGTTGGTGACGAGCTCGATTTCCTTTACCCTACGGGCATCCTCGATTGAGAAATCGCGGTAGAGGTCGCGCAAAGCTGGAAAAATATCCTCATCCAAGTCGGCGAGGGCAGGAATACCTTCCTCGCACAGGGCGATGAAGTATTCAATCTCAACCCGGACTTTGTATTGAATAAAGCCCATTTCTGAGAAATACTGGGCGAGCTCCCTTGTTTTATGGTGGTAGCGGCCGTCGATCGGTGAGATTGCTGTGAGTGCTTCCAATTGCATGATTTACGCGATTTTGCGAAACGCCAAAGATAGCAATAACCGTCAATGCACGGTGGATGTGCTTAGGATTTGTGGCTAGATTTCATCAAAACTTGATGTGCTAGCGCAACTTTGGATGGGCAGATGAGGCTGTTTGTTGATTCACGAGTCGGTCAGGTAGCTCGTGAAATGAACAATCGATCTCCTTGGCGGCTTCGCCAAAGACTGCTTGACGCTCCCGATGGGTCCAACCGATGAGCTGGTAAAAGCGGTCTGCGCTTTCAAAAACAGAGATGTGATAGTACACTTCGAGCGGTGCCCGCTCGCTCACGACGGCTGCAAACATATCGACCGTCTGACAATGCAAGCCATTGACCTCCAATGTATCACGGTGACTTACATTGACGGTGTCAAAGGCCGTCGCAATCGTGTTTTCGACAAAATTGGCATAGTCGCCCAATTGGTACTTGACCTTGAGCTGGGCGATTTGATCCTTGTTTTCAGGGATGCCTACCAAAAAATAGCCGCCTCTTTCATCAGCATATTGCAAAGGTGCAAATTCATGCAAGTCATTGCAGGGCAACAAATTAGAAGGGATGGCGATGCCAAATTGGCCTTCGACATCGACCTCTCGCGTGGGTTTCATACCCCCGCGGTTACAGGCACTCAAGGTTACAAGCAGCGCAAGTGCTAAGATGGTTACATATTTCCGCATAATTCCGTTTACAAAGATACGGAAACCCAAGGGCAGGGGTAGGTTTTGGAGCTGCGAAATGGGTAGATGCTTAAGTCAAACGAGGGCGAATTCCCATTTATGCCTGATTATCAACACTTTTAACAAAAATGCCAGCCTTCACTTTTTGCCCTTGAGCTGCTCCAAAGATGCTTTGCAACGCTGCTCCAAACCAGCTTGATAGTCATAGTTGTCATAAGTCAGTGCGACTTGGTATTCCTTTCGCGCATTCACCCAATCGGCCTCTAGCTCCAACATCCGCCCCAAATAATAGTGTGAATAGGCCTTCATCCAAAGATTTCGGCCGGGTTGCGTCGCAAAACAAGCGAGGTAACTTGCCTTCGCAAGGCGCGTCGAATCCAATTCCTGCCAATTGCGGCCCAGCCTGTACCAGAGCTCACAACGCTCATTCTCAGTGCACTGAGGCTGCCGTTGTTCGATGGGAATGAGCTTCTTGAGCGATCGCTGGTAATAGCCGCCGTCAAACAGGTTGCGGGCCTCGTAGAGTTCGCGCTCGGTCTCGCTCGGCGCCCGCAACAGGTAGATCGCAGCTTGTGACAATGCGTATTCATCTACATCAAAATCAGAGCTTTCGGCTTTGGTAAGTTGATGAAAGACCACCTTGGATTCCACGTACCGTCCCATGAGCACAAGCGACATCGCCTTCTTGTAGACGGCATCGGCGTACAAGGTCTTGCCATGGTAGAGCTGCAGGAAACGATCCATTTGAGTAATGCAGGCTGCATATTCCAATCTGAAAAAATGGGCCTTTGCCCGGCTGTAGTGCCAAATCGGCAGGTCATCTGCTTGTTTGTTGGCGAGCAGGGAGGCTTCTTTGGATTCGACGAGGGCGATGGCTTTGTCGGCTTGGCGGGTTTCGAGGTAGGCCGAGAGTAGCAAGTAGTTGGCGATCTTGCTGTTGGGCTCAGCGGCAACCATCCTCTTGGCTCGGGCCACAGCTTCATCAGGCTTGCCGAGCATGTTTTTTTCAAAGTAAAACAGCATGAGGTCGGCCTCTTGGGGCAATAGGTGGCTTGATTTTGCAGCCTGCTCCAATTGTTGGACGCCCAACTGCAGATTTGCGCCGAAACACAGCACGTTGCCTAGCCATTTGAGTTTTTTGGGAATGGCGCTCATGCCGACATTGAAAATGCCCAGCAGTTTCAGTTGCTCCTTGTTTTTGGGAAAAACCTGCGAATTGCGGTAGATGAGTGTACAGGCGCTCTTGAGTTCCAAGGCACCTGCAACATTTTTTTTGTCCATGGCCTTGACAGCGCCTCGCAAGAAAAAGATCTCGGCAGCCATCAGGTCCTTTTCGGGATCTGTCTCGGGTAAATCTTGGATGACCTCGAGGGCCGACTTGCTGTGGGCGAGAAATGCGGTAAGGAGCGGCGCATCCTCGTGGAGCAGGTACTGCACGAAGAGGATGCGCGTTTCATAGTACCACTTGAGCTTGGCTTCGGGCTCCTGTGCGCTGAGAGCAGTGGCCTTGTCGAGTTCTAGGTTGATGATGGCATGCTCGATTTCGGCCTGTCGGCTAGCGCCTTGGGCAAAAAGATGGGCGCAGCCCAACAGCAACAACACAACGAAGGCGGCAGTCCTGCACATTGCAGCAAATATCCTCAATTTGCGTTTCAAGCGGTATGAAAAAGGCGTTCCGTGGGGGAACGCCTTGTGATTTCATTTTCAAGTGAGCTTAGACGCGCTCGGCGTCGGCCACTTCAAACTCTGCAAAGAAGCTTTGGTCCACAAGCATGCGGCCACAGTTTTCACAGAATAGCAGTTTCTTTTTCTGGCGAATCTCCAACTGTGTCTGCGGCGGAATGATTGCAAAGCAACCTCCACAAGCATCGCGGTCGGTGGATACGATGGCCAAACCATTGCGCATGTTGCGACGAATCTTGCCGTAGGCATCGAAGATGCGCTTGTCTACCAGCTTGCTGGCTTCACCGCTTTCATCGCGGAGGCGTTGCTCCTCCAATTCGGTCTCTTTGACAATGATCTCGAGTTCCTTTTTCTTTTCGATGAGGTCGTTGCCGCGCTCATCTACTTGGCCTTGGGTGTCTGCCAAGAGCACATTTTTTTGCTCAATCTGATCACCGATCTGATTGATCTTCTTCTCAGAAGTCAAGATCTCAAGATTGGCATACTCGACTTCCTTGGTGAGGGCCTCATACTCCCGGTTGTTCTTGACCGAGGTGAGTTGCTCTTCGTATTTACGAATCTGGGCACCAAAGTCCTTGATGTTGGCCTTGCGCTTCAGGATTTCATTGCGGAGCTCCTCGATGTCGGCGACAATCTTGGCTTTTTTACCCTCTAGACCTTGAATCTCAAAGTCCAACTCGTCGACCTCCTCGGGTAGCGAACCGCGAAGAACAATGATCTTATCAAGCAGGGAATCAACGTATTGGAGCTTTGCAAGCGCTCTCAATTTTTCCACGATACCGTCCATGTGCTCAGCAGTATTTTACTGGATTGGTTTTTATTTCAGACAAACGAACCGCAAAAGTAGTAAAAGTTTTTGACAAGTGCGCATGTAAAAGATTTGAGGTAAACTGCTCTGATTCGTGATGACCGATATCGAGGAGCAGCAACCTGTCTTCATTGTCAAAAAACTTGTGGTAGGTGATGTCACCTGTGACAAATGCGTGTGCGCCTGCCGAGATGGCATTGCCAGTGAGAAAGCTGCCTGCGCCACCACACCAAGCGACGCGTTGGATCAAGTCGAGCGGGGCATCTGCGTAGCGGATGCCTCCGCAACCAAAGCGCTCCTTGACCATGGCAAGAAAATCTGCCTTGCGCATGGGCTCAGGCAACATGCCGATCATGCCGGAGCCTACTTCGCCATCGCTGTCGAGCGTCGGCGAGAAGTTGAAGATACGCTCACTTGCACCCGGCACTGCACACATCGCTTGCAGCACAGCCCCTTTGAAATAGGTCGGCACGATGCATTCGACACGCACTTGCTCCTGCTCAGCGCTGTTGCGCAGGTCGCGTGCCCCCGCCCCTGTGAGCGCCTCCGCGAGTGCAGGCATGGTCGACGCGTCGGCATGCACGACCATTTTCAAGAGCTGATCGCGCTTGGGGCTTAGTATCCGCATGTCCTGCATTCCCATGCGTTCCCCGATCATGCGGTTCACACCCGACTGCACGTTGTCCAGATTGGTGTGGCAAGCGTATAGCGCAATGTCGGCCTTGATGGCCTTCAGGATAATGCGGCTCACGTAGCTGTCGCCGATGAGGCGCTTGATCCCTGTGAACCAGATTGGGTGATGGGTCACGATCATATTGATGCCCAGAGCCTGCGCCTCATCGATCAGTGACTCGGTCACGTCCAGGTTGATGAGCACACCCCTGACCTCGGCGTCGGGATCGCCGACCAGCAATCCGACATTGTCATAAGACTCAGCCAGACTTGTGGGCGCCCATGCCTCGATGCTGCGTGCGATATCTTTGATTTTCATATACCTTCAATAATCGTCATCAGCGACGGGAAAAAGAAAATTCCCGCACATGCTTGCCCGCAATTGTGCAGGGCAGAGCGTGTGCGGGAATCGCAAAAATGATCAATTGCCTTCGACGATCGACAATTTGTTCTCCATCATCTTGGGCAGATAAGTCTTTTTGGAAGCGAGGTCGTAATAGAAATCTGCTGGACCTTTGATCGAGTCACTAGCGACCTCCGTCACGGCGCCGGTCTGCAGGTTCAGTTTTTCCAAGTGCGCGGTGCCCCAGTCAGAAAACAAGAGGGAGCCGTCGGCGGTCAAAGCTACGCCATCGAGGCCACCGGTGTGTGTACCGAGCTGCTTCACTGCGCCTGACTTGCCATCAATCGCGATCACACGTCCTTTGGGCTTCTTTTCAGAGCCGTATTCAACGCAGTAGATTTTGTTTTCTTCGCTGGCATAGACCATGCCGTTGGGGCCATTGAGCTCGCCGGTCTTCATTTTCTCAAAGCTTTGGGTTTTGAGATTGATCTTGAAGATGGCGTTGGCGTCGGTCGAGGAGACGAGCAGCGTGCTGTCGTTCATGACCGCCATGTCGTTCAGGAAGGTGGTGTTGAATTTCGCGAAGTCGTAGACAAAAGTCTGCTCGACCTTCTGGAGATCGATCGCCACCACGCGGTCGATGTCGGCCACGTATAGATTTTTACCCACGATGACCATGCCTTTGGGCGCATTGAGTTGGAGGGCAGCCCACTTGTCTTTGTCGATCCAGTTGTCGGCGGCCATGTTCAGTTTCATGATGCGTCCATCACCGTCTTTTTCCATCGGTTCCAGTTTCACACCGACATTGGAGACATAGAGGAACTCACCATCGGAAGCAACGCTTTCGGGAGAATTGAATTCTGGAGCGACAGCTTGTGGTGCGGGCACCGAGTCGACTTTGGTGGAGTCACCGCCATTGCCGCTATTGGCAGCAGGCTTGGATTCACAACCCAAAAACACCGAAAAAGACAGCGCAATCGCGCCTAAGATCAAATTTTTCATAGACTATGTTGACAATAAAGACTTCAAATTTGCATAAAAAGGCGATTTCTCCGCCAGAAGATGGCGCATAGGATCACCATTTCAGGAGACAAACATGTGGAATGGAAATTTGTTTTTGATTACCTTGGCGCAACACAAAAAATCGCGGCTGCGTGATGGATGGTATAGAGGGAAATGTTGGATGGGGATCGAACAATCAGAATGCATCAAAAGCAAAAAAATGCTTCAGCCAAAAAAATTTCAAATAAAAATGGTATCTTTCGAATGGCAAGTCTCGTGGGTTGCCTAGTTTATGATTCTTCCATAACGCTTTAGCACAATTCAGTTTTCTCATTGAGATGTGCTGGAGAACCTTGATTCCACGATTCTTTCTGACGAAACCTATTACAATAACATAGCCCATGAAAACCAAAATCCTTGTACTGGCCATCATTCTCACCCTTAGCCAATTACTCTCGGCGACGCCGACTATTACAAATTTGCAATTCCCGGCGACAGTTGGGAGATACCAGAAATTCGAAATCAACTTTGATCTCAATGCCTATTTCAACCCTTATGATGATGAGCAAATCGATCTTTGGGCGGAATTCAAGTCA
This sequence comes from Bacteroidota bacterium, assembly GCA_031424495.1. Classification (GTDB taxonomy): domain Bacteria; phylum Bacteroidota; class Bacteroidia; order J057; family JADKCL01; genus JADKCL01. The sequence continues at coordinate 30,402 of JANPHP010000478.1, forward strand.
CCCTCTGGAAAGGACTTCAAGGTATTTGGATTTTATTTTGAGGGGTATGACAAATTGGATGATGGCGCTTTTACGTCCTATGAGCATTTAAATCCAAATGGGATGAATTCATGGAAAATCCGGTTTTCCCCCAACGAAACGGGTGCATGGACCTTCAAGATCAAAGGTATCGATGCAACCGGTGAGACCTCAGTTCCAGCCAGCGGCACTTACACGATGGCTGTGACTCCCACCGACGAAAAAGGATTCATCTCAAAAGCCAATGACCGTTATTTCAAATATGACTCTGGTGAACCCTATTATCCGATTGGCGATTCCTATCCATGGTGGATTTGTGAGCCCTATCGCGCCCTGAGCAATGGACAAGAAAAAGGAACCAATATCATGAAGCATTATTTGGATGGCATGCAGGCGAATGGCATCAACTACAATCGCTTCGAAATCAATCTATATGAGGGCCTGAGTATCATTGGGCGCGATTTTGTTTTGCAAAAGGCGTTTTACCACTACTACAATCAGCATGATGCTTGGCAACTCGACGAGATCATGGATTATGCTAAACAAAAAGAGATCAACTTCAACATTGCCCTATTCACGGCCGGCAACATCGTCGACCATGGCCATTTCAACTACCTGGAACCCGAAACACAAACCTATGTATCGATTCCGGATACCAATTCGCAAGGCATTCCAGTTCTGGGATTTGCGCTTGGATGCTGGTCGCTTTTCAATCCCAGCAATCGGTACCAAGATCCTCGCTACCGTCCCACTTTTCCGGATAGTGTCGGCCTAAACGAAAACCGATACGACTATTTCACCAATCCAAAATCTATCCGTGCACAGAAAAAGTACTTCAAATATGTGGTCGCACGCTGGGGATACTGCACGAATCTGATGGGATTTGAATTGCTCGATGAAATGAGCATGGATCCTGCCATCAATGGAAACGATTTGGTGCCACACTATGCGCCTACTCCACCCGACTTGCAACTGATTTACCGCGACTGGGTTGTGGCTCACTACGCCTACCTCAAATCCATAGACCCCAATCAGCACCTCATCTCAACTGGGCTTGGCAATGGCGGCGACACCATCTTGGCCAATGTCATCAACCCCGCGATGGACTTTGTCAATGTGCATTGGTACTTTGGTTATGGCCGACCAACTGACCGTGGATGGCTGATCCCGGGTGAATATTCGTTTGCGGATGCAGTCGGCGGATGGGCAAAAACATACGACAAGCCGGTAGGAATCATGGAAATGAACTGGACCTACGACGGACTCACGGAGGATCCCCGCTATTACGAAATGCACAACCTGATCTGGTCAGCACTGTTCAACGGCTCGATGGGATTGAGCGCCGTTTGGGCCCACGAAGTGGAGGTTTTGGGGCACAATGCCTTGTGGCAATATTTGGGTGTGAGCAATTTTGCCAAGACCCTGCCCCTACTCACCGAGCAGGATGTACCAATGCGCTTGCAGCAAAACGGACTGAAATGGGAATTTCTGCAAGACAATATCCACGACGAAATCCACGGACGCGTGCAGGACGAGAATTTCACATTTCTGGATCTGTATCGCGGGGGCTATCAGAACTACATCAATAACTGGAATTTTTCTGATCGACCGCCATTTAAGTCGCCCGACCATAGCAGTACTATCGCTGTGGATCGGCAAGGCAACTACCGCGTGCGCTGGTACGATACGCAAACAGGCGCATTGCACAGTTCAGAAGAAGTCGCGACGGCGGATGGGCGACTTAAACTCACCATGCCGATGGACCTTTGCAACTCCACCTGGTCAGATGCCGCCTTCGCGGCCACTTTCGTGAGTGGGCAGCCATCCTTGCTGGTCTATCCAAATCCAAGTAGGGGCATATTCCATGTCGAAATGAAGCATGACGCAGCCTTCGCTTACAGCTACCAGATTTTCTCTGCGACGGGAGCATTGGTGGCGCAGCAATCGATTGCCGCAGGAACCACATCGTTCTCGGTGGACCTAAACGACTTCGCCGATGGAATCTACCACTTGGTGGTTTCCATCGGCGAGCAATCGTTTACAAAAAAATTGGTGAAGGAATAAACCTCAATAGGCCTTGGCAAAGATCACGCGCTGCTTGCTAGGCTTGCCGGAGTAAATGCATACGCCTGTCTCGTCGGCGCCTTCCAAAGGAATGCAGCGAATCGTCGCCTTGGTCTCTTCCTTGATGGCATCGGCGGTCTCGCGTGTGCCATCCCAGTGGGCAAATACAAATCCGCCGCTGGCACTGTCGATCACTGCCTTGAAGGCTGCATAGTCGTCGACGGTGTGCAGATTGGCTGCACGGTGAGCCTTGGCGCGCTCAAACAGATTTTTTTGGATGTCGGCGAGCAGATTTTGCACGTAGGTGAGCGAGCCTTCCATCGGCACGCTTTCCTTGGTCTTGTTGTCCCGGCGGGCGATTTCCAACATCTTGTTTTGAAGGTCGCGCGCGCCGAGCACGATGCGCACAGGAACGCCTTTGAGCTCCCATTCGGCAAATTTCCAGCCTGGGCGCTTGCTGTCGTCGTCGTCGACTTTTACGCGGATACCTGCGTCCTTGAGGTGGGCCTCCAAGTTCTTGACCGCCTTGGCGACGGCCTCTTTTTCCTCAGGCTTGTTGGCGAGGGGCACGATCACGACTTGGTAAGGCGCGACCGTCGGAGGCAGCACCAACCCTTCGTCATCGCTGTGGGCCATGATGAGGGCACCGACGAGTCGTGTTGAAACGCCCCAAGAAGTAGCCCAGACAAAATCGCGCTGATTTTGGGGATCCAAAAACGTCACTTCAAATGCCTTTGCAAAATTTTGGCCCAAGAAGTGGCTCGTGCCGGCCTGCAGGGCCTTGCCATCTTGCATCATCGCCTCGATACAGTAGGTGTCGACGGCGCCTGGGAACTTCTCATGCTCTGGCTTGATGCCTTTGATCACTGGAATTGCCAAAAACTCCTCGGCAAACTTCTCATACACGTCCAGCATTTTCATCGTTTCCTCTACCGCCTCGGCCTCGCTGGCGTGGGCGGTGTGGCCTTCTTGCCAGAGAAACTCTGCCGTGCGCAAGAAAAGGCGCGGCTTCATTTCCCAGCGCATGACGTTGGCCCATTGGTTGATGAGCAGCGGCAGGTCGCGGTAGCTTTGGATCCAATCTTTGTAGGTGTCCCAGATGATCGTCTCTGAGGTCGGGCGAATGACATATTCTTCTTCCAACTTGGCCTCAGGATCGACCTCGACGCCAGTACCAGCAGCGTTGCGGCGCAGGCGGTGGTGGGTCACCACGGCACACTCCATCGCAAAGCCTTCGATATGGGCAGCCTCACGGCTGAGGAAGGATTTTGGAATGAGCAAGGGGAAGTAGGCATTGACGTGGCCTGTCGCCTTGAACATGCCGTCAAGCTGCGCTTGCATCTTTTCCCAGATGCTGTAACCGTAGGGCCTGATGACCATACAGCCCCTTGTGGGCGAGTTTTGGGCCAATTCGGCACGCTTGACGATCTCGATGTACCACTGTGAATAATCTTCGGCGCGAGTAGGAAGCTTTAGAGACATGCTGGGGATTCTGGTATAATTTTTGCTTAATTTTAAACTTAAGTGCCGATTGCGTAATTTTATGCACGGCGGCGGAAAGTGCGCCAAATTAAGCAGAATCGTAGAATCGTGAAAATTATAAATGAGGGAAGGGTTATGAAAAAGTACATTGGAATGGCGATGCTCGCTACAATAGTGGCACTCACCAGTTGCACAGGTACCCACATGATCTCAGCCGGCAATGAGGTCGACGATGTCTATTACAACAAAGAGGACCGTCGTGCCGACCAGGCCGCCGCAGACAAGGCACGCGCTCAAGCAGAGGCTGCGCGCGTCGATGAGCCGACCCAAGTCGTGCAAGAAGACCCTCAAAACACCAGCGATGGCAGTTATGACCAAGGATTGGCTGCCAAAAATGGCGAATCTGAAAGTTTAGCTCCCGGCAGCGGCTATGCCGATGACGACTATTATTATTCACGCCAAGTACGCCGATTCAACACCAGCAGCAGCATCAACAACAACATTTACAGCAACCGCAGCTGGAATTACTACGATCCCTACTATTCCTACGACCCCTACTACGCCATTGGCACCCCCACTTGGGGTTCCTACAGCAATAGCCCTTGGTGGTATGACCCCTATTACTACAACGGTCCATCATACGCTTGGACCAGCAACTGGGGCGCTCCAGCTTATTCCTACTATCCCTCGCAGTATTTCTACAACCAGCCTTGGAATTATAACTCCGGTTACGGCTACGGCAATGGCTATGGTAGCGGCTATGGTTATGGAGGATATGGCGGGTACGGTGGATACGGCGGATATGGTGGCTCAAATTACTATGGCGGCGGCTATGGTGGTTATGGCGGATATGGGTATGCCAATGGCTACTGCGGCGCACCGGGCTATTATGGTGGCGGCACCAATTTTGGCAACGGTGTCAGCACCTCCAACAGCAACACCGTCATCGCACACCGCAACAATACATCCAGCTTGAATACCAGCGGTCGCCCAGGCAACCAGCCTGCGCTCCAAGCCGGCCAATCACGCCCCTATCAGGGCCAACCAACCGCCAACAACACGCCCACGACGCGCCCCATCAAGGATTACAACATCCAATCATCGAATCCCAACGTGGATCCAGGTCGTGCTGCCTACACGCGCCCCGTGTACAACAATGGCAATGCAGGCTCCAAGCCCGCAACGATGCCTTATGAAAATAACAGCCGTCCGACCTTCAACAACACCGATGCTTCGCCTACGTTGAACAACGGCAATTCCCGCCCGACATTCAACAACGGAAATACCCGCCCTACGGAAAGCTATACGCGTCCAACGGAAAGCAATACCCGCCCCAGCATCAACAACGGCAACGGCCGCCCTGTGGAAAACAACAGCCGCCCGAGCATCAACAACGGTAACAGCCGCCCGGTGGAAAACAGCCGCCCGAGCAATGACAGCTACAGCCGTCCGCGCAACGACAGCTATAGCCAGCCATCGCGCAACTATGAGTCGGCCCCGGCGCCTCGCCCCTCCTACTCTGCCCCATCGATGTCTTCACCCTCGCAAAGCCGCCCTAGCGGTGGCAGTGCACCAAGACAGCGCTAATCCTCGTTTCACATGCGAAAAAGTCGTCTTGCCCTCGGGCTCTCAATAGCCATGCTTTGCCTTGGCGGATATGCATCTGCTCAAAATGAGCTTGATGCCTACCGCTACATGACACCGACCCCGATCGGTACAGCCCGCTCCATTGGCTTGGCAGGCGCATTTTCAGCAGTTGGGGCAGATTTTTCGTCGGCCTCGCTCAATCCTGCAGGACTAGGGCTTTACCACAAGTCAGAGTTTATGGTGACGCCTGCGGTGAGGCTCATACACAACACGAGCAGCTACCTCGATGCGACGGTGGAAAAGAACTATGGCAGATTTGGCTTCAGCAATGTCGGCTATGTCTTTTCTGATCGCGTCGCCAAGTGGAACCGCGAAACGCGCACGCGCGAAGAGGCCACCAAGGGATTGAAGTCTTATTCATTTTCGATAGGCTTCAATCAGATCGCGCAATTGGGCCGCAATACGCATGTCGCTGCTTACAATAATAGTAGCAGCATTACCCAGTATTTTGCTGCACAGGCAAATGGCATGTCGATCTCAGAAATCGAAGCCGACAATGGCTATGCTGGGCAAGCATGGTGGGCCTACGCGATCGATACATCAGGTACCGAGGGCAATTACATCGGCGCTGCGAATGGCGGACAGGTTCAGCAAGACGTGACGATCAGCGAGGTCGGCCGCATCAACGAGTGGACGGTAGGATTTGCCGCAAACGTCGACGACAAACTCTATTTTGGAGGCACGATCGGCATCCAAGATCTCAAATACCAGCAAGAAATGGTTTTTGAGGAAAAGGATATCAATAATGTACACAATTCTTGGGCAAACGACAGCACGCCCTACACCTCTAGCACATTCACGACTGGATTTGCAGCCAAAGGTACTGGCTTCAACCTAAGGCTGGGCGTGATCGCCAAGCCTACAGACTGGCTACGGGTAGGCCTGAGCGTCGCAACGCCCACGGCTGTCGCGAGTACCGACCGCTACTACAGCTCCATCGTGGGCTACCTCGATGGCAGCGTTAATCCTGAAAGCAATACCGTGCCCGACGGTGCGTTCAGCTACAACCTCACGACGCCCTTCAAGGTCACCTTGGGGGGCATGGCATTGTTTGGGAAGCGAGGCTTTGTCTCGGCGGACTTTGACTACACCGACTACACGACTGCGAAGTTCAAGACCAGCGTAGGCCCAGGCAGCTCCTATTACTATAGCTTCAACACGGAAAACAAGGCCATTCGGGACCTTTTTTCAGGCGCTTACAACCTGCGCGTGGGTGGCGAGCTGCGCTTCGGACCAGGTAGGGCACGGGCAGGATTTGGGCACTATGGCTCGATTCTCAAAAAAGACTACTTGAATTATTTTGTCTTTCCAGTGGATCCAGTATCGCCTGTTGTCGGAAAATTACGTGGCGGCAAACAACTTTTTTCGCTGGGACTTGGAATTAAGCAAAAATCCTGTTACCTTGACCTTGCATTCACACATGAAGTGTCTGCGGATCGGCGATTGCTCTATACTTTGATTGATCCCACCGCATATTCACCAGAGTTGATTAATCGTTTGTCTTCGAATAATGTATATATGACGATAGGATTTACCTTTTAATTCATTGATTTTTAGCTTAAAAGGTTCGCATGAATGATCTCTACCTTTAGTTTCAAGTTAGAAGAACTTTAAAGGAGGGTTTTAAAATGAGTAATCCAATTCGTCAGATCTTGCCCGATGATCTGTTTCGTATGCTGCTTGATCTCAATTTGATCAATCGTAAAGTCTTGCGCGACTTCGAGATCAAACGCGAGTACAAAATGATGCGTCGCAGAGGCCTGAAATCGCAAGAAGCCATCGATGCCTTGCTCGCTGCCTATCCCTATCTGCAATTTGACACGGTGCGCAAGATCATCTATTCGATCAGGCTCCCCGAGGAAATCGCTGTCATGGCCGACTAAAATCGCCATTCGAGCAGGCCGATAGGGTATGTGAAGCAAAACAAGAATTATTTTTCCGTGGTCGAATCTCCCCGAGATGCTGGATATACCCCGCATCTTGGGGCGGAATCGTCTCCTGAAAATCGCACCGATGACAGACACGCAATTGCACAATGTCACGGGTCTGGCAAACTACCGACCAAAACAGTGCAAAAATAATTGCACCATTTTCATCAACTGACGAGGGATTGAAGCATCCTCAGCTCACGTGCAGGCACAGGCCCTTGAGGTATTCGCCTTCGGGATGATAGATGCTGATCGGGTGATCGGCAGCTTGGCTCATTTGATGCACAATACGCACTTCGCGCCCAGCATCCGCCGCCGCGCCAAAAACGATCTTGCGAAACAGGTCTGCAGAGATATGCTGCGAGCAGGAGTAGGTAAACAACAATCCACCGGATGCGATTTTTTGCATGGCCTTGAGATTGATTTCCTTGTAGCCTCGGGCCGCTTTTTGCACGGTGCTGATGTGCTTGGTGAATGCAGGCGGGTCCAAAATGATCAAATCATAGGCGTCTGCAGGCATCTCTTGGAGAAATTTAAAGGCGTCTGCCTTGATCGCATGGTGATTGGGCTGCTCACCAAAGTTGAGCTCGATGTTGCGGGTCGCCAAGTCGGCTGCCGCTGCTGAGATATCGACAGAGTCCACGCTCGCAGCCCCGCCCGCAATGGCATAGACTGAAAAAGCGCCACTGTAGGAAAATGCATTCAACACCCTGCGGCCCTTGGACATGGACCCGAGCAATGCACGGTTGTCGCGCTGATCGAGGAAGAAGCCCGTTTTTTGGCCCGTGGCAATGTCCACGTAAAAAGAAAGCCCATTTTCCTGAAAGGTGCGCTCTTGCTCCTGTCCGATGATCCACTTGCCTTCGCCCTCTTCCTTGGTCTCGGTGCGCAGGTACAGGTGCTGCACGCCCAATTCCTTTTGGAGAAAGCCCTGGATCGCAGCCGTGAGGTGGGCCGTGCCGACCGTGCGCAATTGCACCGAGGCTGCGTCGGCATACAGGTCGATGATCACGCCTGGCAGGCTGTCGCCTTCGGCATGCACCAATCGGAAGCCTGTATTTGCGTTCAAGTCGAGGATTTCGCGCCGGTAAGCCAACGCCTTGCCCAGCTTGCCTTCCCAATAAGCCGCCTCAATCGCAGGCTGCTCCTTGCCAAATGAAAACATGCGGCAAATCAAGGTCGACTGCGGGGCGTAGTGCCCCAAACCCAAGACCTCGCCTTCGTTGTCGCAGACTGCGACGATGGCGCCATCCCCGACTTTGGCGGGCCGCTCCTTGACCGCCCCTGAATAGATCCATGGGTGGCGATTGCGTGCAGACCGATCACGGCCCGATTTGAGGACAAGGCGGGGATAATCCATGTTGTGAGTGGCGCCCGATGGCCCGGCGCAAAGGCGTTACTTGCTGTTGAGTGATTCGGGATTGGTTTGGGCAGCCGCATCGGCGGCACGCTGCTCGGCCTGCTTTTTGGCTTTGCGCTCAAACTCTTGGACATAGGGCGAGTTGATTTCCACCAGATGGTCGCCATACAACTTGGGCACGACAGGATGTGTGTCGCGGCGCAAGGCATATTTTACATCATTTTGGATCTGCAACTTGTGAAAGAGGCGGTTGAAGTGGGAGCTACTGCGGATGAAGTAACGTTTGCGGCGATTGGCTGAGCGGTACAAGGTCTCCGCGATCAGAGCAGTATCTTCATAAAGCCTAAAATAAGGTCGCAGCCTGAAAACCATGGCTCCTGCAAAAATCGTGTCTTCGAGGTTGGGCTTGTCTTTCCAACCGGAGCATACGAGCACAATGTTTTCGTTGCGCTCGATGAGGTAATTGGTGAGTGCAGTCAGATTGGGGAATGCACCGACCACGATCTCCATTGCATTGAGGGTCACGGCAGCTTGGATGGCCTTGGTACCGTTGGTGGTGGTCATCACGATGTCTTTGCCCCTTATTTCTTCGCCCATGAAGGAAAAAGGGGAATTGCCGAAATCAAAGCCTTCGACCTGCTCGCCATCGCGTTCGCCAGCTGTGAGGAATCCTTTGCGCTTGTACTCCAGGCCTTCCTCGGTCGTGAGTACAGGGATCATCGAACGCACACCGTGGCCGAATGCAACGCACATGCTCGTGGTCGCACGCAACACGTCGATGACGACGACAATTGCATTTTCCAACTCAAAATGGTCGATCAGTGCTGGACTGATGCATACACCGACCCATTTCTTAGACTTGTCAACTTTGAAGGGCCTCATAATCTATACTGCTGAAAAATAATTACTTGCGAATGAAAGGTGGCTGCGTGACGACGGCAGGCACATGCTTGCCTCTGATCACGATGTCGATCTGCCCGCCGATCACTGCCAACTCGATCGGCACATAACCCATGCCGATGCCATAGTTGAGCACGGGGCTGATGGAACCCGAGGTCACCTCACCGACGACGACCCCATTGCTGGCGATCTCATAATGTCCGCGTGGTACCTGCTTATCGGCAACTGTGAATCCGACCAATTTGCGTTTGAGGCCTCCCTCTTTGAGCGCGACGATTTTGTCGCGGCCGTTGAAGTTGCCTTTTGCGAGTTTGGTGATCCAGCCAAGGCCAGCCTCCAATGGCGAGGTGGTATCATTGATATCATTGCCATAGAGCATATAGCCCATTTCCAAGCGGAGGGTGTCGCGGCAACCCAATCCGGTAGGCAGCAAGCCAAGTGGCGTGCCGACCTCAAAGAGGCTGTTCCAAAACTGGACTGCATACTCATTGGGGATGAAAATCTCATAGGTGCGTTCGCCGGTGTAGCCGGTGGTCGCCACCAAGATATTGGGGATGCCGGCAACGGTGCCGCGCCCAAAGCCATAGTTTTCATAACCTGCGATTGGCAGGTCGGTGAGCTTGGAGACGATTTCGGTAGCCTTGGGGCCAGAAACGGCAAGCAAAGTGAGTCCAGGAGTCTCATCGATCATCTCAGCGCCGATCGATTTGTTGGTTTCGACGATCCAATTCCAGTCTTTCTCGACATTGGCGCCGTTCACGACGAGCATGTAATCGTTGTCTGCAAACTTGTAGACGATCAAGTCGTCGACGATGCCGCCTTCATGATTGGGCATGCAGGAGTACTGCGCTTTGCCGTCATAGAGTTTGGAAGCGTCGTTGGTGGTGATGGTTTGGATGAGCTCCAAGGCTTTTGGGCCTTTGATCATGAATTCGCCCATGTGGCTCACGTCAAACACACCGCAGGCCTCACGCACGATCATGTGCTCTGCCTTGTCGCCCGAATACCTTACAGGCATATCATAGCCTGCAAAAGGAATCATCTTGGCACCTGCGGCCACGTGTTGATCATACAGCGCAGTGCGCTTGGTTTCAGTTGCTGTTGCTTCCATCCTACCTTGTCGTATTCTTGAAAATAAATTTCTGCGCGAAGATACGAAATTCTTTCCGAAGTGACGAAAGCTGCTGATGCGTTGCTGTATCGACGTGAACCTCTCGTGCCAAGATGGCCTGCCACGGCCCATCTCCCGAGCCAGTCAAAAGTTGTTGAAAAGGGCGGGTTGTGCGAGGGCCAGACGGTGATGCGCTTTCCTTTTTGTGGATACAAATCGTGGGCTTAAGTGCCATGATTGCCAATTGAAAGCATTTTTAGCTATATTTACCGCAAGAATCTTAAAACCAACTACTTCACCGCTCTCCGAGAGCTCAATTCCCACATTCGTATGAAAAAATTCAACCTAAGAAAGTTATTGTTTTTGCTTGCGGTACTCGCTCCCCTTTCTGGGTTGGTGGCCCAAATGCCTGCGCCGCTTATTTGGGGCACTTCTCCATTTCAAGACTCCATGTGGTCAGTCGACACGAGCAGCTACTCAGTTGCAAATCGTATGGGCCCGACCACGGCAGGCTTTACAGTGACCAAAATGCAGAGCATCAACTATGATCCAGTCGGGCACGATGTTTACATCGTCTATGAAGTGACTGGTGTGGCAGGGCGTCTCCTCGGCAAAATGGATGTGAACACAGGCGTGATCACGCAAGTGGGCAACCTCGGGATGAAGTTTGCCACCATCAGCTTCCGCAAGGACGGGCAAATGTTTGGGGTCACGGGCAATGGGCAACTCCCAAATCCCGAAACACTCTTTCTCATCGACAAAAATACAGCTGCCACGACCCTCGCGATCGCACTGGGCAACGGCGCAGATGGTGAGATCATTTCCTACAACTACGATGATGATATGTTTTACCACTGGTCGGGAAACAGCACGATGGTTTTTGAAAAATTTCCCGCAAACACCCCCTATACACCGGTGACCAACATCCCAACGGTAGGAGTCTCTTCTGGCGAAACTTTTGGTGCGATCTACCTTGGAAACAACAATTTCATCATCAGCAATATCAGCAGTCAGTTCAAGCACGTGAACGCGAACGGCTCCTATGGCAATGTTTTGTTCAACGCCCCCGACGACATGCGCGGAATGGCGATGCCACCTCGTTTCGCATTTGACGCAGACACCGTATGCCCCGGCGACACGGTCAATTGGTTTTTGATGCCTGGACAGGCGAGGGATACCGCCGTCTACCACTGGGGCGATGGCACCTCGACCACCGTGTTCCCAGCAGGATCAGCCTCTCACGTGTACGCATCAGCTGGAAATTTTACGACCTACGCCATATTGAAGAATGATTCAGTCGGCGAGGACACCATGACCTCTGCTCCGATTCGCATCTTCGCACTGCCACTCGTGAACATCCTCCCCGGCGCCGACACCCTCATTTGCCTTGCAGACTCCGTGAACCTCGTCGCTAGCAATGGTGGCACGAGCCAATGGTATATGAACGGGACCTTGCTTGCAGGCGACACCGTGCCCACGCTCACCGTGACTACCAATGGCTGGTACAACATGACCAAGACCAACCTCAACGGCTGCTCCGACAGTGCTGCTGTCGGCATCAGGGTCACCTTTGGCGATCAGCCTTTCGTGGACCTCGGCGCAGACTCGACGATTTGCGACGGTGATACGGTTTGCATCACATTGCCCACGATCCCCGGAGAGACTTTCCTCTGGTCCACTGGCAGTACAAATAATACTGAGTGCTTAATGGCGGCGGGCGCCTATTCAGTGTTGGCGATGGACAGTGTAGGCTGTACGGAAAGTGACACGGTACAGCTCACCGTGGTCGCCGCCCCCAACCCCACGATCGGCACCAATTCCCTTCCTTGCCCGACGATCGATTTTGTCGCCAATGACCCTAACGGCCTTTCATGGGCTTGGGACTTTGGCGATGGCGGCACCGGTACGGGCGCAAACGTGAGCCACACATACACTGCCAATGGCACTTACACCATTACCTTGGTGGCAAGCAACAGTTGCTTCAACATCACCGTCAATGAAATCCTGACCATCAATTGCATCATCGGCATCGACAATAGCCTCGGCAACGCGGTACGCATCAGCCCCAATCCTAGCAATGGTGATTTGATGCTGAATGCGATCCTGCCCAGCGCAACAAGCTTGAGCTACGCGATCCGTGACCTGAGTGGCCGCCTCTTGCTGCAAAAAAGCAACGACGATGTGCGTGCAACTTGGTCAGAGGCCATCCACCTAAATGCCGCAAGTGGCATGTATTTCCTCACGGTAAAGGCCGGCGAGGACATGGCGGTCTATCGGTTGATCATCGAATAAACCCAGCGCGGATTGTGCTGAGTCAAAAAACGGGATGCCTTTGCATCCCGTTTTTTGTTTGCATCGACGAGATTTTGACATTCAAGATTGCCGTTTTTGGAATTTTTGTGCTTCTTATCGCTTTGTTCCAACTGAATCGACTATTTCCTCGCTATGGGTCACCTGAGTAAGTTCCGACTTGGCTTTTTGTTATGCGCATTTTGCCTGTTTTTTTCCATTTCCAATACATTGCAGGGTCAAATTTTGTTTGGTGCGGCGGCTACACAGGATTCGCTTTGGGGAATTGACACGACCACTTGGACGGTCGTGCAACGCACCAAGCCCACACTGACTGGCAATACCATCTTGGGCATTGCAGGTTTGGCTGATGACCCGATCGGCCATGATTCTTATGCCTTGCTCATCGTCGCAGCGGCCCCCAACTCCACCTTGCTTGCCCAAATCAATCCCATGAATGGCGTTTGCACGCAAGTCGGCAATTTGGGCCTGGCATTCACCTCGATTGCCTTTAGGGCAGATGGGCAGCTCATGGGCGTTGTGGGCGATGGTGGCGGCGCTAATGCGGAAAAGGTGCTGCTAATCGACAAAACAACAGCTGCGACAAGCCCAGCAGTGACTCTGGGTAATGGCGACAACGGCGAGGTGATTTGCTTCAATGGTGATGATGCGATGCTCTACCACTGGTCAGGCAGCAGCATGATGGTTTTGGAAAAATTTCCGGCATCTACACCTTACACGCCTCTTACCAATATCGCGACGACAGGCACGCCTGGGGCAGAAAAACGCGGTGCCATTTACCTCGGGAGCGGCAAATTCATTACCGCAGAGGTGGGCAACCGCCTGCGGCGCATGAGAGACGCTGGCCAGTATGGCCCGATCGTCAGCAACACGCCCGACGCGCTCACGGGCATGATCATGCCCCCAAAATTCGGCCTCTCAGACAATCTGGTCTGCATCAATGAAGTGGTGACTTGGAGCGTCAAGGGCTTGACGCCCGACACGGCATTTTATGATTGGGGAGATGGCACAATCGATCTTGTGTATCCTGCAGGGCCAGCCACGCATGTCTATCTGAGTGCAGGCAGCAAACTGGTGAATGCGGGACTCAAAAACAGCAGTATCGGAAAGGACACCTTGGTTTCAGGGAATATCATGGTGAATCCATTGCCCGGGGTATTCCTCTCACCATCCACCGACACCATCCTCTGTCTTGCCGATACATTGGTGATTTCGGGGACATTCGGTGGCCAAAGTCAATGGTACCGAAACGGCATTGCAATCCCTGGTGCTACAACCAATGTCTATGCCTCAACGGTAAGCGGCTGGTACAACATGCAAAAACGCAATACCAATGGCTGTATCGACAGCGCTCACGTGGGCATTTCAGTGGTCTTGGCAAGCCAAGCGCCTTCGCCCACCATCAGTTTTGATACCACAGGCTGCCCGACAGTCGTCTTTCAAAACAACGATGCTTTTGCCACCCAGTGGGCGTGGACATTTGGCGACGGGGGCAGCTCCAATGCCCCAAATCCCAGCCATACCTACGCAGCTGTCGGTACTTATACTGTGAACCTTGTCGCTGCGAATGCATGCTTCACGACGCCCGCAAGCGTGAGCGTGGTGGTCGATTGCTTCATTGGCACCCAAGACCCGAGCGCATCCTTCATCAAACTTGTTCCCAATCCGAGCAGCGGACACGCGACTTTGATGGCCGATCTGAGCGAGACCACGCAATTCAGCTATCGGATTGCCGATTTGCAAGGCAGAATCCTTTACGACAGTGAATCAATGGAAGTGCAGGGTAATATGTCGGCGGCGATTCCGATCGCACCAGCTCCGGGCTTGTATTCCGTCTTCGTGCAAGCCAATGGCAAGACGCAAGTCTTGCGTTGGCTGGTACAATAGCATTCTACCGAGCCAAATGCTTACTCCTCATGGGGCGGACGATAGCCAGAATCCTTGAAGATTTTTTGGTAGTCACGCATTTCCACGAGCGCGTCGAGCGTGACATCTGGATGCTTGACCATGTATTCTGAAACGATGCGCCAACCGATGTACTGGCCGAGACGCGGAGCGGAACCACGGTTGAGTTGGCTGGTGAATGGGCTGTCGTCGACGTAGCGGCGCTGCAAAGTAGCGTCGGCGGAATACAGGTCGACCACGAGGTCCTTGTAAATGCGACCTTGGTAGAGATTGGCCCAATCGAGTTGGGAGGCCTCGTAGTACAATTTGAGCGTATCTGAGACCTCGGGTCCAAGGATCTTGTCGACAAAATACATCTTGATGCCCTCGTGGATCACGTAATCGATCAAAACAGGATTTTTGCGCAAGTCCGGCTCCGGCACGATGACATCGGCCATCTTGTGTACCACAAGGGAGGGCATGTGCTCAGGCGTGCAGCGCCGCCTGATGTAGCGCGGCAGATCCAAGGGGTAGTATTGGAAGGAAGGCCCCATGAAATAATGGACGCCAATCCCCAAATAGGTCGGTGAGATGTAAATCTGATCGAGCCCAGCCTGGGCTGTACGCGGATAGCCGTCTACATAGGCTGCGATGATCGGTGTAGGCTTGTTGGGAAAATAATATTTGTAGCGTTTGAAGGGATTGATCAGCGCTGCATGGATATCCCATCCGCCCAATACCTGGTGCACAGTGTCCAGCAAAACCTGCCCCTGAGGATCCATGGAAAACCCAGCCATGGCATCGCCAATGAGGCTGTCTGTAGCGATGCTATCATTGCCCCCAAACATCCAATCGGTAATAAAACCATCGGAATCCTTGAAATATTTGTCAAAAATGGCCTTTGCGTTGAGAGTGGTATCGTGCCGCAAATCCTGCCCACTTTGGTACAAGGCCTCATCCAATCTGATTACCTTCAAATCAATCACCACGTCGTCCAGTGGAATATCGCCAGGCGTCGCGGAATCGCAGGCGGAGACGAACATGAGTAGAGAAAAACCAAGCACAAACAGCCCGAAGGGCATTTTGCTGTGCTTCAAAAAGGAAATAGAATTCATAGAAAACAGCTTCAAGACACCAAAAGTATGAATGTTCAAGGTAATTGGTTAAAATTGTGCCGCATTTTGGAACGATTCTTGTTTCGATATGCAAAACGATTTTAGTAACACTATTACCGAAAAGTATGAAAAGAACAGTTTTCCTCAGTGCGCTGCTTTTGATCCTTGGCCTTACAGGCATCAACAAGGTGATGGCCCAAGAAGGTGCCAAAGTCGGTTTCAGCCTTCGCCCGACGGTGAGCTGGGCCAGCGTAGTCGCTGACTCCACCAAGCAAAAGCCGGTCGGTTTGCAAAACAAGGCAGGTGCGGGCGTAGCATTTGACTTCATCTTCACCTACGGTTTCTCTGAGAAAATCGCCTTCAAGACTGGCATCAACATTTCCAGTAGAAAAGTCGGCAGCTATAGCTCGACCACGATCTTGGGCACTACGAGCACAATCGACCAAAAGACTAGCCTCACATCGGTCGAGGTTCCTGTGGGCCTGAAATTCCGTTCCCCAGAAATCGGCAGCGGGCTTTACATCGTCGGTATGTTTGGCGTGACCCCAGAGATCAACTTCTCCAACAAAGTAGTCACCGACATCTCCGTGGGTGGCCTGTCGACCAGGGATGAGCGTCAAGACATCAACGAAATCAACCTCATCACCACAAGCTTCTCACCAGGTGCTGGTGTGGATTGGGAATTTGACTGGGGCATGTTGGAGTTCACAGCGACCTACAACCTGGGCTTGCTCAGCTACACCAACAAAAAAGACACTGGCTACGCCAGCAAGATCAGCTCGATCGGCTTGAACGTCGGCTATTTCTTCTAAGGCAAAGCTCTATTCGTGCGGAAAAGGCCATTCTCCCAAGAATGGCCTTTTCCTTTTGGGTCAAACTGACTAAATTACATCCGCATGAAAAAATTTGTATCCTTTGCGGGGATTGCCCTCTGCATGATGCTATTGAGTGCAGGATGTAAATCCCGCCATTCCTCAACGACCTCCGATAGCCCCATGAAAATGAAAGCTTTTGAAGAGCCCAGCTATGAAACCTCAATCCCCATTGCTGACAGGGAACTACTGCTCAAAGCACTGGACAGGGCGGGCCATGAAAAGCGCATCGTCAAAATCCCAGTGATGGTGAACCTATCGCCTCCAATCGGCATCCGGGCTTGGCATGAGGTGTACATTGGCACGTCATCAGATATGGCTGTTGAAGACAAGATTTTGCTGCACCTAAACGATGCCGCGCTTGGGGTGAGCTTTGCCGATCGCCTGCATCAATACTGCCCGCAGGGCGACTGGTGCAAGCTTTGGCTCGTCGGCTACTGGGCAGAGGACTTGCCGGTGATCCATAGCGATCCCGAACCGTCGAAATTCCCTTTCAGCATCCGAGCGGTGCTCGGCCCGCAGGCAGATGGCGACAAGCCCATGGCCTATGTCGCCGTCAAATCTTCATAGCTCGGCCCACTCCCGCAACAGGTGGCTGAATGAATGCTGGACCTTGGTGGCTGCATCCTCCAGCTCTGGCAAGATCTCCAATTGTTCATGTGCGCGTTTGAGGTCGAATAAAATCTGTCGGTGCTGCGGGTCGCGCACGGCGCTCTGTATCCACGTCACACAGACGCGGCGCTCGCCCCGGGTCACCGGCG
This sequence comes from Bacteroidota bacterium, assembly GCA_031424495.1. Classification (GTDB taxonomy): domain Bacteria; phylum Bacteroidota; class Bacteroidia; order J057; family JADKCL01; genus JADKCL01. The sequence continues at coordinate 47,854 of JANPHP010000478.1, forward strand.
CTACGCGGTGCACAGTCGTCGCCGGATAAAATATCGCATCGCCAGCCTTCAATTTCCAAATACTTTGCCCACCAGGCACGATCACCTCGAGTTCACCACCATCGTAGCTATCTGGTTCAGAGATGAATAGCGTCATCGCGATATCGGTGCGAATGGGCGCCAGCCCCATCATGATGGGGCTGTCGAGATGCCATCCATAGGTGTCCTCAGGTCCATATTTCGAATAGATGAGCGGATAGACCTTGGTTGGAAAGAAAGCCTTGTGTACGTCTGGTATGCTCATGAGATGCTGCATCAGCAGCTGGTCGAGTTGCTGTTTTTGAGGCGAATCGGCTATTTGCTGGTTGCGTTTTACACGCGCAGCGGGGCCGCCGGCAGTCGAGCGGCCGTCGACAAAGTCTAGGACATCCATCGCTTGCTGGACATGCGAGAGCAAGGTGGCCGGGATAATGTCGGGGACATGAAGAAACCAGGGAGTCGTACTCATGATGCGTCGGGTCAAATTGGTGGGATGAAGATAGGGAAATTGGATGAAGTCGCAAATGTGTACAAATTCGCCCTTGCCCGAGCCGCATTAACCCCCTCAATCAATGGGAAAATGACTGTGCAGTGGTCTCAACAGTCACCGTCCAAAATAGAATTTGCAGAACGGTGGACAAATCCCTAATTTTCGTCCCAAAATTAAGACAATGAAATCGCCTAGAATATTAATCATTGATGACGAGGAGAGCATCAGGAGCACCTTGAAAGATATCCTCGAGTATGAGGATTACAAGGTGGAAACAGCCTCCGATGGCGAGGAGGGCCTAGCGAAGATCAAGGACGACGAGTGGGATGTGATCCTCTGCGATGTCAAAATGCCTAAGCGTGACGGCATTGAGGTATTAGAAATGGGACTCAAGCACAACCCTGAGCTCCAATTCATCATGATCTCCGGCCACGCCAATATTGATACAGCCGTCGAGTGCACCAAAAAAGGCGCCTACGACTTCATCCAAAAACCACCGGATCTGAACCGTCTGCTCGTGACCGTGCGCAACGCCATGGACAAGAGCGAGTTGGTTACCGAGACCCGCATCCTCAAGCGCAAAGTCACCAAGGTGCGCGAGATCACAGGCGACTCCCCCATCATTTCCAAAATCAAGGAAACGATCGAGCGTGTGGCCCCGACTGATGCACGCGTGCTTGTCACGGGCTCAAACGGTACCGGCAAGGAACTCGTGGCCCGCTGGATCCATGAAAAAAGCAACCGTGCAGGCGGCCCGATCATCGAGGTCAACTGTGCTGCCATTCCTTCTGAACTGATTGAAAGCGAACTCTTTGGCCACGAGAAAGGCTCATTTACAGGCGCGCTCAAGCAACGCACAGGCAAGTTTGAGCAAGCGCATGGCGGCACGCTTTTTCTCGACGAAATCGGCGACATGAGCCTCTCGGCGCAAGCCAAGGTTTTGCGCGCCCTGCAAGAGCACAAGATTACCCGCGTCGGTGGCGACAAAGACATCACCGTGGATGTGCGCATCATCGCCGCCACCAACAAAGACCTGCTCAGCGAGATCGAGGAAGGCAATTTCCGCGAAGACTTGTACCATCGCCTAAGCGTGATCCTCATCCACGTGCCCTCGCTCAAGGACCGCAAGGAAGACATTCCGCAGTTGGTGGATCAATTCCTGAGAGAAATCTGCGAGGAATACAAGGTGCCGCATTCACCCAAAGTGAATAAGAAGGCAATGGAGGAGCTCATGAAACTGGAGTGGCGCGGCAACGTGCGTGAGCTTCACAACGTGATCGAGCGCCTTGTGATCATGAGCGACGGGGAAATCACCGAGCAAGAGGTCATCACGTTTGCTGTTCCGCGCAAAAACAAGCGCAACGAGGAAAGCATATTTGATCGCTATGAGCGCTTTCAAGACTTCAAGGACTTCGCCGAGCGCGAATTTATCGAGAAGAAATTGCGCCGCAATCAATGGAATATCACTAAAACTGCAGAGGAAATCGACATCCAACGCAGCCACCTTTACAATAAAATAGAGAAATACGGGTTACGCCGCGACAAAAATTAATTGTTCACAGCCATTGGAGCCACGACAAGCCGACCTAATTTTGTAGGCGGCCATCAATGCTCAACCCGCGCAATTCCTTATGGAGAAGATTCGTAATTTTTGCATTATAGCCCACATCGACCACGGTAAAAGTACCTTGGCCGACAGATTGTTGGAGTACACCGGCACGATCACATCGCGTGAAATGCAGGCGCAAGTCCTCGACGACATGGATTTGGAGCGTGAAAAAGGCATCACGATCAAAAGCCACGCGATCCAGATGAACTATACTGCCCAAAATGGGCAGAAATATGTTTTGAACCTGATCGACACGCCTGGACACGTCGACTTCAGCTATGAAGTCTCGCGCTCTATCGCTGCCTGCGAAGGTGCGTTGCTCATCGTAGATGCCGCACAAGGCATTGAAGCCCAGACCATCTCCAACCTCTACCTTGCATTGGAGCACGACTTGGAGATCATTCCAGTGATCAACAAGATCGACTTGCCTGGCGCGATGGTCGAGGAAGTGCGCGATGAAATCATGGACTTGGTGGGCGTGAAGGCTGACCAAGTAATCCTGGCGAGCGCCAAGGAAGGCGTCGGCATCTTGGATATTTTGGAAGCCATCGTGTCACGCGTTTCCCCACCCAAAGGAGATCCCAACGCACCACTGAAAGCACTGGTTTTTGACTCCGTCTTCAATCAATACCGGGGCACCATCGTCTATTTTCGCATCATGGATGGCAGCATCCACAAGATGCAGCACGTCAAGTTTTTCCAAACCGAGGCTATGTACCACGCCGACGAGATCGGCGTGCTCAAGCTCAAAATGGAAGCGCGTGATACCGTCGAGTGCGGGTCAGTCGGCTACCTCATCTCTGGCATCAAAAACGTGCGGGAAATCCACGTCGGTGACACCATCACGGGCGTCGAAAACCCTGCCACAGAGGCTGTAGAAGGCTTCAAAGAGGTGAAGCCCATGGTCTTTGCAGGCATGTACCCTGTCGACACCGAAGAATTTGAAGATTTGCGCAGTTCGCTGGAGAAACTGGTTTTGAACGACGCCGCTTTGGTATGGGAGCCCGAGACCTCGGCAGCTTTGGGCTTTGGATTCCGTGTCGGATTCCTCGGCATGTTGCACATGGAAATTGTGCAGGAGCGATTGGAGCGCGAATTTGACATGACGGTCATCACGACAGTCCCCAACGTCGGATTCAAAGCTTTTCTCAGCAATGAAACGGAACTGGAGATCAATAGCCCTAGTGATCTACCCGACCCATCGCGGATTGCATGGGTAGAGGAGCCCATCATCAGGGCTCAAATCATCTCCCGCGCCGATTTCATCGGCCCGATCATGACCCTGTGCATCAACAAGCGTGGCATCTTCAAAAACCAGACCTACCTCACCCCGACGCGTGTCGAGCTGATCTTTGAATTGCCCTTGGCGGAGGTCGTGTTTGACTTTTTTGACCGATTGAAGACCATTTCGAAGGGCTATGCGTCCTTTGACTATGACTTGATCGGATTCAGGGAGAGCAAACTCGTAAAGCTCGACATCCTCATCAACGGCGAGCAAGTCGATGCGCTCAGCGCGATTATCCACCGTGACCGGGCTTATGATTGGGGCAAAAAAATCTGCGAGAAGCTGAAGGAATTGATCCCAAGGCAGCAATTCATGATCGCGATTCAGGCAGCGATCGGGGCCAAGATTATTTCGCGTGAAACGATATCTGCACTGCGCAAAGACGTGACTGCCAAGTGCTATGGTGGTGACATCAGTCGCAAGCGCAAACTGCTGGAAAAGCAGAAAAAAGGAAAGAAACGCATGCGCCAAGTCGGCAACGTGGAGATTCCACAGAGCGCCTTCATGGCCTTGCTCAAACTCGATTGATCACAGGCACAGGAGCCGGCCCTATCGGGTCGGCTTTTTTGTAGCCGCAAAAATTTCAAGGTATGCAACTGCTCGACGGCAAAGGTCTTTCAGAAATCATCAGGGAGGAGCTCAAGATCGAGGTCGCCAAGCACATCGCAGCTGGCGAACGGGCCCCTCACCTTGTCGCCATCCTGGTCGGCAACCATGTTGCGAGCCACACCTACGTGGCCAACAAGGTGCGTGCCTGCAATTTTGTAGGCTATCGTAGCACGGAGTTGCGTTATGAGGCAACCCTGACCGAGAAATTTTTGCTCAAAAAGTTGCAAGCGCTGAATGAAGATCCTGAAGTCGACGGCATCTTGGTGCAACTGCCACTTCCCGACCATATTTCAACCAACAAGGTCATCGAAACAATCTCTCCTTTTAAGGATGTAGATGGCTTTCACCCAATCAATATTGGCCGAATGGCCAAAAACCTAGCCGCTCCCCTCCCTGCCACGCCTGCTGGCATATTGGAAATATTGAAGCGGTACAAGATCGAAACGCAGGGCAAACATGTCGTGATGGTTGGGAATAGCAATATTGTCGGCTCGCCGATGAGCATATTGATGGGGCGCGACACTTACCCGGGCCGAGCGACCGTGACCACCTGCCACATATATACAGAAGGGCTCGCGCAATACACGCGCACCGCCGACATCTTGATCGTGGCTACCGGCGTCGTCGGCCTCATCAAAGCCGACATGGTCAAGGAAGGTGCTGTCGTGATCGATGTCGGCATCAATCGCATTGTCGACACCAATGCACGTAGCGGTCATCGACTGGTGGGTGACGTCGATTTTGAAGCAGTGGCTCCCAAATGCAGTTTCATCACCCCGGTACCAGGCGGCGTCGGACCGATGACGATTGCATCTTTGTTGCTCAACACCATGATGCTGTATTTGGCGCACTTGGATCGATGATCGATATGCGTTTAAGATACTGATTATCTTTCAATTACAATTTCGTCCGCAGTGCGGACGAAATTCAAGACTCGATATGTCATTATTTTGCCGCAATATTCTAAACTTCCGAATTGCTAATTAAAATTATTTTTTACTTTCGATATTTGCACACATCCTTAGAATTCTCTATTTTTGCCCAGTACATTTGCAATTGATTAGCGATGATGTTGGACGAGGGGTTTGTTTCGCAAGTGAGGGGTATTATTCTTGAAAGCCGCGATGCTGCTTTCAGGTCTGTGGATTTTCAGAGGGTTCTCATGTATTGGAGGATCGGCGAGAAAATCGTACTTGAAGATCAACAAGGAAAGTGGAGAGCTGTGTATGGGGACAAGCTCATTCCGACTTTGGCTAAGGCGCTCGAGCCCGAGTTTGGATCGGGTTTTTCGCCACGGCAATTGGAAAGAACACGGCAGTTTTACCGAATCTTTCCCAGCATCGGTGGGCTTAAGTCGGAATTCAGCTGGACGCATTATCGGCTACTGCTCTCCATTGAGAATGATTCCAAGCGTGAATTTTATCAGGCTGAGGCCTCTAAAAACTTCTGGAATTCGCGTGAACTTGAGCGTCAAATCAATAGTCAACTATTTGAGCGCCTGCTACTGAGCAATGAGCCAGCAAATCTGCTCGCAATTGCTAAAGGCGATCGACAACCCCAAAATCCTAAGGAAATCATCAAGGACCCGATGGTACTTGAATTTCTGGGCTTGCGTCAGCAATCAGAGTGGTATGAAAAGGACTTGGAGTCCGCGATCATCAACCATTTACAGGAGTTTCTGTTGGAGCTGGGAAATGGGTTCGCTTATATCGCGCGTCAAAAAAGGATACACCTCAATGGCGACGATTTCTTCATCGACTTGGTGCTATACAACCGTATCCTATTGTGCTTTGTGATCTTGGAGATCAAAACCAAGAAATTGGAGCATAGCGACCTAGGACAGCTTCAGATGTATGTGAATTACTATGATCGCAACGAGCGCCTCCCCCACGAAAATCCAACAATCGGAATACTGCTGTGCACCGACAAAAACGATGCTGTGGTGAAATACAGTCTCCCTGAGAATCAAACGGCTATCCTTGCATCCAAATATGAATTGGTCATCCCCAATGAAAGTCAACTTTTGGCCGAGCTTCAAAAGGAAATCCAGAAAATCGACCTCATCGACAAGTGTCATGAGGGTGAAAAAACGATCACTGGTCGTCGCCGCAAAGGAAAAAAAGCATAATTTGCCGCATGCCTAATACCTCTATCCTACTGCACACTATTTTTCGTTCCAATGAGCAATTTCATGTGCGGTGGATCAATGGAGAACGCAAAGAGGAGCCCTATTTCCTTTACTATGTTTTTCGCAAGGACGGCATTTGGATCAGCAAGACTAGCGACGATGCAAGGCTTACTGAGGATGAATTTTACGACGACATCGATCAGGCGTGGATCACCGAAGATCCTGACCATGATGAACCTATGAACGAGGAACGCGAACTTTTGTACCAATCAGGCACCTACGAGATTTCCAATGATACCGTCTTCCTCAGCTGGAAAAACAGTCATTTGGAGGAGAAAAAGCGGACTTGGTATTTTAGGATTAGGGAACCTGAGTTTTTAGAAACGGATTTTGAGGAAGTCGGACTACGACCGATCCCAAAACGTTGAGGATGCAGTCGCGTCCATGGGACGAATGCATAAACTGAAATCGCAAACTAATTTTTCAATCGGCAAGGCGAGAGCATCTTAGTGATCGCTTCTCGCTGATCAGCAATCCCACCCGGTGTAAAGCAATATCGATCAGTTGGGTCTGCAGGAGCAAAAACATCCAAATTGCAACCCGCAGGCACTTGACGCATCGCGTTTTTTGAGCGAATGTATATTTTTATATACAGTAACGTTCCACTTTATGGATGGCCAAAAGTATAACCGCAAAAACACAACAAGGGCGGCATGCTGCCTAAATCGTTTAACCAGAATCCTAGAATTTGCCTTGTCGCAGGTCAGCGATTTGGCCCTGCGATTGCATGGAACCCAATAGGATTTTACCTAAAACTTTGAAAGACTATGAAACTTCGGAATTTATTCATTGCACTGTTCATCCTGATGGCCGCCACCACGCTGTCTGCGCAGACGATGACAGCTACCGCTTTGGCAAGCAAAGCCCGTGCAGCCCGAAGTGTTGCCAATGACCTGCGTCACAAAAAAATACAGCGTGCCGCCTCCACCGTCCTCAAGGACAAAGACGTGCAAGCGCGCACCCATTTGGATGCCGCCACGCAACAAAAACTTACCGACACCAATTTTAAGAGTGCGCTGAGCAAGGCCAAGGCGGATGCCAGAAAAGACCCAGTCACTTTTGGTGAGAAGGCCGCCAAAGAAGTCCGCAAATACAAAAAGACGCCTCGCGGCTGGTTTCATCGCAAAGCCAAAAAGCGCGCAATGGTCAAGAAATAAGCTGGTTTGCTTGCATTAATAGGTTAAAATAGCCGTCTCAACCGACGGCTATTTTGCTTTGGTCGTGGAATCCTTGAAATTTGACGAGGGACAAAAGACGATCTTGCAGCACCCAAAATCGCAAGGCTTACCCGAGAATGATCCATGGAAATTGTGACCACACGCCTTCGGCTCCGGCCCTTTCGGGTAGCTGATTTGGAGCAGGTACTCGCCTTTCAAGGCGATGCCGAGGCTTTGATCTATGAACCTTGGGGGCCCAATTCAGTGGCAGATGTTCGCGCAATGCTAGAACGTTCAGCCTCAAAAATGGGCGCTGCATTTCCTTGGAAATTGGAGATGGCGATCGAGCACCTTGCGAGTAGCCATGTGATTGGGAGCTGCAGATTGGAACTTCCCGCAACTGCAAAAGGGGGCTGGGCGACCATTGGTTATGTAGTACAGCGTGCCTTTTGGGGGCAGGGATATGCCACAGAGGCCACGATGGCCCTCATGGCCCATGCCCAAATGCAACCGGGCATCATCGGGGTGCGTGCCATCTCAGACAGCCACAACCTTGCCTCCCAGCGTGTTTTGGAAAAATGCGGCCTTGAATGCGTAGGCATGGTCGCCGAGACCGAAGAAGTCAAAGGCAGATTCAGGGATATGCTCAAATATGAATTGAAATTCTAGATGCTTACCCAGCCGCACGCGAGAGCTCATCTACATTCGCGCCTCCAAGACTCTTGGGCAAAAACCGACCGACGCGCTTTTTGTATTCCGCGTAGGCGGGATATTTTTTAAGTGAGATGCCCTCGCTGAAGTCTGAACTGCCTTGAAACAGCAGCAAAAGCAAGATACTCCCTGCCACCGACCAGTTAAACCAACGGCCAGTAGCTGCGACGCTGAAGAGGTAAAAACAGACCCAAATGGCCTGTTCAGCGGTATAGTTGGGGTGGCGCATGTACCTCCAGAGACCTGTCGTCGTGAAACCAAGCTTGTAAATGCCCGAGAGCGCTTCACCAGCTGCCTTGCGGCGATGCTTTTCATTCTGGTAGTTCCATTGTTGCTGATCGGCAACGGTTTCCATAGCCACAAGGCCCACAAATATCAATGCCAATACATAATCAGCCCAGTATAGCTGATGCTCGGCACCGTCTAGGGCGACGAGTATCGGTAGGGTAAATAGCAAAATCAACCCATTCTGATACAAGGAAATGAAAAACAGGTTGAAGAAAAACCAACGCACCCTGTTCTGTAGCAGGGGCATCTGCCGCAAGACCTCCCACCGATAGTCCTCCTCGCCGGTCCAAAATTTCCATGAATACGCCCCACGACGCGAAAAATTGTAGGTGAGTCGTGCACCCCAGATCGTGACCAAGGCGGCCATCAAGATCGCGCGCTCCCCAAATCCGCTGGCGTAGGCGATGTACCAAACATATACAATCGGAACGATGCTCCAAATCTTGTCGACTTGGCTGCAATTGCCGGTGATCTCTGCCAGTGCAAAACAGCCCAAGGCAACACCGATGTAAATGAAAAAGCAATCCCGTAGGATCGCGAAATGCTGATCGCTCAGCGGTGTATCAAAATAAATCGTTGCCAGTGGCACTGCCACGACGGCTACGATGAGGAGGATAATGGTCTTCAGCATTGCTTTCAAGCTACTTTGGACCGGAAAAATAAGGGATTGACTTGAAATCAACCCATCTTTTTCACAGCCCTAGCTCCTTGCGCCGATTCACAATCAAATCTGCGACGTCTAATTTCTTGCCTTTCAATGCATCAGTCACTTCCAACAGCAGGTACTTCTTCTTTTTCACGAAGAAATAAACTTTTTGACCAACTGCGAGATCCACTCCACTGTCTGACATTGGGCTCAAATTGGGGTTCATAACACCGGGTATGCTCAGCGGAATTGAGAGCAAACTGCTGTTGTGCAATGTGAAGGGTACCGCAAATAGGCTTCCAACGATCATCAACATCGCCAAAACGGAAATGACTATTCTCTTTTGCATCGCTTTATGAATTTTTGAAGTGAACTGGCCAGCATGCAATTTGTTTCAAATGGCAGATCCTCGGCTTCAAGTCTCCATTCGGCTGAAAATCAGGGCTGATACCCCCACCAGAACAACAGATAATACAACGGTGAGCAGCATCGTAATCGTGTAAACCCAATCGTTGCTGATGAATGCCGCCAACATCGGGATCAAGGTCACATTTTGCCCAGCAAACCATACCACCAAGACGGCTGTGAGCACATTTGGAGACAGTATCCCGATGAGGATACCCACCGCTGCAGAGATCATTACCACGCCTACCCCTGAAATAAATTTCTCCACGATGGTCTCGCGCATGAGCGGGCTGATCTCAATGCCACGTGCAAGATCGATGACGACCCCTGCCCACATCGAAATCGCCAAAGCAATCGTCACACAGAATGTCACGGCAAAAAACTTGGCCCACATGAAGCTACTGCGGTGCACAGGGCGAATCAAGAAGAGGTCATAAACCTTTTTGGTCCGTTCATTGACGATCTCGACAGCCACCAAAGTAGCGGCGAGCATCCCACCCAGGCTGGAAAGTATCAGGGAAATGAATGAGGAAGCTGGGAGCCGCACCGAGAATTGGGCCATCGCAGGGTTGGTCGGCATCTCATCGGGCAGCATGAAATACAAGGCAATCCCGACGATGGGCATACCCACCCACATGCCGACCATAACAGCAGATTTTGCAAAGCCATTGAGCTCGTCTACAAACAATAGCCAGGTCTTGCTGCGCAAGCCAATAGTTTGATTTCTCATTTGGTGAAGGACGGTAGAATGGGATTGGAAGTAAAACGTTTGTAAAGTTCATCTAAGCTAGGCTCGACCTCGCCGATGCGACGGATCGTGGCACCGTGTTGCAAAGATCCCCAAATGACGGCCTGCACGAGGCTATCCACGTCGGCTGTCGCCTCCAGCTCCAAAGACCAAACTTGCCCTTCCTTCGCCAATACCTGCTTGACTGCTGGAAGCTCGGTCATAAATGCAAAATCGATCGGCAAGGTGCTGTAAGCGACCTGTATTTCTTTGGCAACCCCAAAATGGGCTTGCAGTTCCTGCATATTGCCTGTTTTCAGGATGCGGCCCTTTTGAATAATGCCCATGCGGTCTGCGACGTCTTGCACGTCGCCCAGGATATGGCTTGAAAAAATCACGGTCGTCCCCGCCGCCTTCAGCTCCAAAATCTGCTCCTTGAGCCTGATGCGGCTCTCAGGATCCAATCCCGACAAAGGCTCATCCAGCACCAATAACCGAGGCTGATGCAGTAGAGCCTGCACAAAACCTACCTTTTGTTTCATGCCTCCACTCAGCTGTCTGATCTTCTTGTGGCGCACATCGCCGAGTTCAAATCGCCCCAAAAGCGCGGGAATGCGGGCTTTCAGATCGCTCACGCTCACATCACTCAGGCGCCCGAGGGTCATGAGCGCATGGTCGACCGTGCGCCAAGGTTGAAATTCGGGATACTGCGGCAAGTAGCCCACCATTTTGTGGAGGCGATGCCGGTCGAGTGGTAAGCGCAAATCGCCGACTTGGATCGAACCTGTAAAATCAAGCAACAAGCCCACCAACAACTTGAGCGTCGTGGTCTTCCCTGCGCCATTGGGCCCGATATAGCCAAAGATTTCGCCTTCATTCAGGGTAAAGGAGACATCCTCCAAAGCCTGAAACGACTTGTAGCGCTTGGCTACGTGATCAAATTCTACCAATGGTTTCGACATAGTGCTATTGGGTGCGCAGCAAAAGTAAAGCATTTTTGAATCAATGGATCGGTCTTTCACATCCTAAAACCTGCATTCTGCCTCGTTTTGACTTCATTTAACCCGCTTTCAAGACTTGCCTGCCAGCAATTGCCTGCTCGCCTTGCAAAACAATCCCCGTGATTTGCGTTGGCCTGATTCTCCTTTCCAGCCTTATCTTGCATTCGTGAATCCCAATGGCGAAATACACTGGCTAACCGCTCGAATTTATTGCGAGCGACAGCAAATGGTGGTGCCTCGTGGGATCATATTCAACAGCTTTTCAAGCTTGAAATTGCAGGTATGCGGTTCCAAAACCCGGTGCAATCCATGAAAAGCAGATCAATCATCCCCTTGTTCGCCGTTCTCGCCATCGCTGTGCTGTGGCTGTGCATTGGGTACGGGAATGCTTTGCTGCATCCCAACGACCAAATATTGCATACTTCCATCGATGGCTACAAAAACTACTACACGCCGCTCTACCACATCTACCATGACACGAGTTATACCTGGTTTGGGGGAATGAATTACCCAGACGGTGAGCACATTGTCTATACCGATGCGCAACCCTTGATATCCAACGCGCTGCGATGGATCCACCTGAATGTCGTCGATCTAGGGAATGCCGCACCGGGTATCTTGGTGCTGATCTTGCTCTTAGGGATTCTACCGGCTGTCGCCTGTATGTATGGTATACATCGCGAACTAGGCCTGCCGACATGGTGGGCGGCAGGAGCGGCCTTGCTCATTGTGTTGCTCTCGCCGCAATGGGCACGCCTGAGCGGGCACTACGCCCTAGCCCACATCTGGGCGATCCCATTGGTTTTGTGGCTTACGTTGCGATGGCTGCGCGTGCCAAACTGGCCCCGAGCGGGACTCATTGCCATTGCCATCTTTTTGGAGGCTTGGATTCATCCCTATCTGCTGATGGCAAGCTTTATTTTGGTGGGAGGATTGTGCTTGGGGCGAATCACATTGTATTTCCATCGGGCGAATCCAGCGTTTTTGATGCAAGCTGCGCTCGCTCTTGTGCTACCGATCCTGGTCTTCATGCTCATCATGCGGGTCACAGACCCTGTCGCGCATCGCCCACAGCACCCCAATGGCATGGCCGCAAACCGCGCCCATATCGGCCAATTGATTGCTCCTCATTCCATTCCAGCCCTCAAATCCGTTGCCAATATCATTCCCGTACCCAAGGAACTCACCAACGAAGGCAATGCCTATTTGGGGTTGGTTTCCGTGATCGGTTTGGGTGCAATTGCTATGGGCTGGGGGCGACGCAGCCTACGGCAGTGGCGCTCAGCCCGCAAAAAAGCTTGGCTCGGTTATGCACGCCCCTTCGCCAACCCACTTGCGAACGCTATGGCATGGGCCTCAGGCATCGCCTTAGTGATCGCAACGGGATTCCCAGCGGGCAAGCACCTCGAGCAATGGGCAGAATGGCTGCCTTTCCTCACGCAATTCCGTAGCTCGGGACGTTTCGCCTGGATTTGCTACTACATCCTGACCGTGCTTGTGGCCCATTCACTTTGGCGTTGGGTGTCACTGCTGCAACGACGCGGTCGCAAGCTTTTGCCGAAGGTTGTGGTCGCTGCAGCTTGCGCCATCACGCTTGCAGAGTGCATCTTGCTGCAAGCGCCCGTATCGAATGGCATCGTCACGATCGCCCAAAACCCCTCCAACGCACAACTTCGCTGGGCCGGGACTCCCAGCGGATGGCAAGCTGCCATTGATCCAAAAGATTACAGCGCCCTGCTCGTCCTGCCCTATTTTCACATCGGATCCGAAAATTTTGATATCCTCAGTGACATCAGCCCCCTGCCCGCGATGTCTGCAAGCTTGCATACGGGCCTGCCGCTCTTGAACGTGAACTTGAGTCGCACCTCACTCTACCAAACGTGGGATCGCCTTGCGCTCTTGAGCCCACCCGATCCCGAATCGTCACTCGCAAAACGCCTCAGTACCACTTGCAAGCCGATTTTGATTGCATTGCTTGCACCTTCCGACCGAATGAATGGGCAAGCCTTGCTTGATCAGGCTGACTCGCTCGGCATATTCCAAGGCGTGACTTTGCTCAGCCTACCTCCAAGTAATCTACTGAAAATCAAGGCTCCTATGCAATTCCCCAAAGCGAACAGCATCCTGCCTGATTCACACCAAACGCAGGCGATGGAGTGGCATTTTGAAGATGAACCCACGGAAATTTCGCATGGTGGACGCGGTGCTTTGAAAATAGATCCTCGCAAGCAGCACATCTTGTATGAGGGAAAGTTGCCGGGACCTCCTGATGCCTCATTTCAGATCACGATGTGGGTGCGATTGAAGCAAGATGGCGCAGCCATCACAGGTTGGGGACGGTTTGAAAACACGCCACAGGGCAATCCGATCACCTACCTCATCAGCGGCATGAAAGACCATATCGTGCGTGTAGATGGCGAATGGGCACTTCTGGAATCAATTTTCATCCGCCAATCACCCTCAAACATTTTTAAGATGGTGGTACGCGACGCCAAGCCGTCTTGCAAACAAATGTGGATCGATGACTTGATCATCAAACCGCTCTAGTGTTGCGACACACCTAAATTTTCCGAATTTGACCAAGGGTTACCCTCGCATTGTCAACCCAATTTTTCGCATCAAATGGTCGTCTCAATTTCATTGACAGGGTTGATTTTGCATTGCAGGTATGCTTTTGGATAAGCCCGAAGGGCTTCGACGTGGATAGCCGTGGGTAAAACCCACGGTTAGAAACGTCATAGAAACACCAACCCCGATAGGGGTTGAACTTGATTCGAGAATTACCATACTGTATTCAAATTCAACCCTTTCAGGGTTTATCATCCATAAACGCCTCTTACCCCCGGTTGTACCGGGGGCTATCCAAGTTGAAGTCCTTCGGACTTGAAAATGTGAATTTTCGAATCCCATTCATGCCTGGTGAAAAGAATAGTCGTCATTTGAAGAATACGGGGCCGGACACAGATTTTGCATTCAGAAAATTTAGTGCTGTCGCATCACTAGAAGACCGCTACGATGGTTTTGCATCCGCTCAATATGGCCTTGGTCGCAAGCACGCTTGCTTCAAATCGCGTGAAAAGCAGGGTTTAGCGGAAGATTTGCTACATTTGCACCGAAAACACGCACAGCATGAAACGATTCACACTTACCACACCCACTCAAATCGGGGGGCTCGTCATCGGTCTTGGGTTGATGATCTTGACGGTCGTCGTTGGCTGTAAACCACTCGCAGCTGCTGAAGTGACTGCTGCGCGCAAATCTGAGGATGCATTGTGCAAAGCGGTCGTCGACACATACAGGAAACAAGACATTGATGCCTTTATGCAACTGGCGCTGAGTCCTTCGCTAGTAAAGCAAATGATGGCCTCGGTCAATGTGCCCGAGAGCGCCAAGCGGGAATCGATACGCAACAAGGGCGCATTTGCCCACCAAGTGCAGGACAGCCTGCAGTCAGTGCTCCGCTCCGCCAATATCAATTGGGAAACCGCTGCTTTTGAGCGCTTTGTGCCGATCCGCAAACCCATAGAAATCGCGACAGGTTACAAAATGACTTTGGGAAGATTGTTTCTGAAGGCAAGCGAAGGACGTTTTTCGCAGCCGATCACCCTTGTGCAGCGCGATGACAATGCCTTTTACGTCGGGGATTTTGGTCCTTTTGAGCCCGAAAAATAGAGGATCGGCAGATGTAAGAATAGCTTTTGTCATGTTATCAAATATCAAAATGCGGTCAAAATTATGGTTGTGGGCGTTACTGCTGTTGGGAATCATTCCGACTGCCTACCTGTTGTGGCAGTCCTCGCAAGCCATGGACACCAAGATCGCAGACAAATTTCAAGAGGCTGAATCAGAAAGGCATGCATTTGTAATTTCCTCAAACTTTGACCTGCTCAAAGAAAATCTGATCGAGGTCCATCGGGACTATTGGCTACAGCGAGTACGCATCGCGGAGCAAGCGCGATGGAACACCATGTTTTTGGGTGGCATGCTGCTCTTGCTCATGGCCTTGATCGTCAAGCTTTGGCGCAAAAACTCCATACCGGGTGACAATCCAGAAGCTCCCGAACCGCCAAATGGAGGTGGATGAAAGGTTTTTTTCGATTATTAGTTCGACAATCAAAAAAATTCTTAATTTCGTCATTGCATTGGACACCAACTTGAGGTATTGGGAGATTTAAAGTCGCCTCACGTTATAGGTCCATCTTGAAAAATAACGGTGCAGAGTCACTAGGCAGCACCACCTTGGAAGATGTTGGCGAGAATTTTCAACTTTGGGAAAAATTCGGGAAAACCCTTTTCTGAGATCAACCGCGAACTTACTGCGATTGGCTCGGGGATCAGGGTGCACGACCGCCAGGTACATCTGCGCAACAGACATTGCATTGTTTTCGGCAATTATATCGACTTCTGGGAGAATGGAATGAAGTGGCTCGGCGTTGACAATGTCACCGACGACCGCGTCAAAGCCATTTTGCTTCATTTTTGGTTGGAGTTGCGCCTCAACAGCGAGGAGATCGAGCGCCGGGTTCCTGGCATCGAGTTTCCCGTGAGCCGCAAGAAAATTGAAGAAGGCGAAGAATCATTTTTGGATTGGTATTGGCAAAACCTGTTGGCTCGCGGCGACCGCCGCTTTGGCCGCCTGATCGAGCTATTTGCCTCCAATGAGCGCACGCGTCGCCTCATGTCTTTCACCCGCCTGCGCGATTTTGCATTCAGCAATCGCATTCCACCCAAAGAAGCCAATAGCCTGCTACCTTTTGTGCGCATCACCGATAGCTATGACTTTCAGGTTGTGATCTGCATGGGCATCGTCGACGAGGATGGCGAAACCCAACCACGACGCGTCGTAGGCACGGGAAATGCCGAGCAAGTCTATGAAATGGTGCTCAACTACCTGCCGCCCAACATCGGCATGGCACGCTACGAGAGCGAAGACGATGAAGGCGAATTCGCAGCCTGATTCCAAATTCCTGTAAAACCTCTGATGAATCGGATCTCTAAATCCCGCGTCCAAGCGTCGCTGGGATAGCTGCATTTCGTCCCCGCCTGCATTCGTCAATCGCACCCTTCCTTCCCGCAGGTTCAAGAATACCCCCAAAAAAAAAGAGCGCAGAAGAATCCAAGATTCCCCTGCGCCTTATTTCATCTACCGTGAATGGCTCACGGCGAGATTGTTACTGTAAAATCACAGCTGCACCGTAGATTGGCTCATCATGCCGCACATCCTATACAGAATGCGCGCACCTACATTGCCATCCCATTCGCTTCCTTCTGTACCGGGATTCACCTCGACAAGGTCCACCCCGATGATCTCACGACCGCTGAGGCGCACCTGATCCAGCAAATACATTGCTTTCTCATAGCGGAGTCCTCCCGCGACGGGCGTGCCTGTATTGCCACAGAGCGAAGGCTCCAATCCATCGATGTCAAAGCTGAAATACACCTTGCCGGGCAAGTAGGCGATGATCTCATCGCAGGTCTTGGCCCAGGTGTCTCCAGCAAAAGCCGCCTTTTGCAGGCTGCGGTCGCTGAAGTATTTCACACGAGGAGTCGCTGCATTGGCCCGCTCGATTTCCTCCTCACACATGTCACGCACGCCTACCTGCACGAGCCGCGTGACCGCAGCCACCTCCTGCAAGGCATTGTACATGATGCTCGCATGCGAGTACCGGAAACCTTCGTAAGCCTGGCGCAGGTCCATGTGGGCATCGATCTGCAAGATCCCAAAGTTGCCAAAGCGTTTGGCGAGTGCACGCAGCAGCCCGAGGGGCGTGCTGTGATCGCCACCCAACAGCGCAACCTTCTTGCCTTGCGCCATGATCGCAGCCGACTCACGCTCCACCCAGTCACACATCGCAGCACAGGCAGTGTTGATCTTTTGCAGATCAGCGGCCGGTTCCGGGTATTCGACAGGGTTGTTGCCCATTTCCTGCATGCGGATGAGCGGCTCGGCGAGGGCGCGCAGCTCGGCACTCTGTGCCTGCAACTTGCCATCGATCGGCAGCATCGCGATGCCGCAATGCCAGATGCTCCCCAAGTCCTCGTCATACAGATCGAGCTGCGGCGAGGCGCCCAGCACAGCCTCGGGACCTGCGGCAGTGCCGGCGCCATAAGACACCGTCACGTCCCAAGGCACGGGCAGCACCACGACATCGGCCTCATCGACCGTGAAGGGCAGCCCAAAAATCTTGCCCGAGGTATCTCCCGCCCCATTGGGGTTGAAGGCCTTGATCTTATCGATTTTGGACATGGCTCAGGCAGGGCTGTGCAGCAGCGTCTTCACAAAGCCAGGCAGCGCAAACGCAGCCTGATGGATGTCGCCGTTGTAGTATTTGAGATTGTGTTGCGTCGCAAAAGCCTCGGCCTTGGCAGCGTCAAAGTTGCGCAGCGGATGCTGATCGCCTTTGACAGAGAAGCTGAAGCTCCACATACCACTCGGGTAGGTCGGGATATAGGCGAGGTAGCAAGACACCTTGTCTTGGCCATAGATGCCACGGTAGCAATCAAAAATCTCGCGGAAAACCTCTGTATTGAAGCGAGGGCTCTCGCTTTGGGTCACCATGATGCCGTCGCTCTTGAGGATGCGGTGCACGCCACGGTAAAATTTGTCGGTGAAGAGGCCTTCCGCCGGGCCCACAGGGTCGGTCGAGTCGATGATCGCCACGTCAAATGCACCGTCGGCGCAATTGTTCACGTAGTCGATGCCGTCGGCGACCAACAGCGTGAGGCGTGGATTGCCAAACTCAGCTGCGATCTCAGGCAGGA
The DNA here is from genome assembly GCA_031424495.1 of Bacteroidota bacterium. GTDB lineage: Bacteria > Bacteroidota > Bacteroidia > J057 > JADKCL01 > JADKCL01. Next base: position 65,750 of record JANPHP010000478.1, read on the forward strand.
ATTCTTTGGAGGCGTCGATCACCATGCCGTCGATTTCGACCATCACGACCTCCTCGACACCAGGGTAGCGCAGCATTTCGCGGGCTACGCCGCCGTCGCCACCGCCGATGATGAGCACCCGCTTGGGGTTGGGATGCACCTGCATCGCCACGTGGCTGATCATTTCGTGGTAGACGTACTCGTCTTTTTCAGTGGTCATGACCATGCCGTCGAGGGTCAAGAGGCGACCGTAGGCATAGGTATCAAAGATTTCGACCTTTTGGAAGTCGCTCTGTCCTGCAAAAAGGCGGTCGCCTTTGTGGCGCAGAGAGAAAGCTGCGGTCTCGTTGCGCTCGGTAAACCACACGTTGCGCACGTTTTGAATCGATGCAGGCACGCCGCGGTCTGCGACGAAGCTGTCCACATCAAAGCTGCTCTTATTGAGCAAGCCTTCTTGACCACGGAGCATTTCCATGGCAGAGGCATATTTGGCTTGGAAGGCATCCTTGAGGAATTTGTAGCAATCCCATGGATCGACCACTTCACCACAAGTAAACACGTCCACAGCTGCGTAACCATACTCAGGCCAAGTATGGATGGCAAGGTGACTCTCTTGAATCACGACCACACCCGACACGCCAAAGGGCGAGAAGTGGTGAAAAGTAGCGTTGATCACAGTCGCCTCAGCGTGCTTTGCCGCGCCTACCATGCTGTTCTCAATCAACATGACATCGTTGAGGATGTCGGGATTGCATTCGTAGTACTCGACCAAAATGTGCCTACCAAGTGAATTCATTTCTTCTTAAAGATGAAAAGGTTAAAAGATTCAAAGAAGGTGCAAAACAACAAATTTATAGGGGGAAATAAAAGGAACATTATCCCTAACAAGCTAGCAGCGGCTGCACCCATTGCCTCGGTAGCAGGGCATGATACGGAGGTGGGGTACAAATGTTGAGGCTGGAGCATCGCTTCTTGGGGCAATTCGTCCAGCATGCCGAGACTGCCCTTGAATACAGCATTTTACCCGATCAAATAACAACCGATTTGTAAAGATTTTTTTGCGGAGAATGCATAATTCCTTCCCGATACACCGCTCGACCTACTGGCAAAATCAAGCAACGATGCTCAACGCAAGAACTTGCGGTGATGCACGGTGTTTCCTGCTGTCCATTGAAATACATAAACGCCGCTCGGCAAGGTCGACAGGTCCCAATCAACCTGACCGCGAACCTGCTCCTGTCGCAGGGTGCGGCCACTCATATCGAGCAAAGCAACAGTGCCTTGTTCCAGTGGGAAAGGTATTTCGGGAACAAAGGTGAGTGCTGCTTGGGCGGGATAATAATGGAAATCCATCCTCGGCCCATCAACCATCTCTACAGACTCCACATTCGTGTAGTGGGCATTGCCATCCTGATCTTGCCAAACCAATCGGTAGGCTAGCCACTCAGCAGTCGGGCGAATGTCGGTGAATGTCGTGTTTGATGGTCCCATACTGGCAATTGCAGTGAATGCGTTGCCATCGAAGCTGCGTTCCAAACTGAGCTGCGTGATGGCCTGTGTGGACAGTTGCGTCCAATGCAAGGCGACATCCTGCCCTCGTCTTGCAGCAAACAACGTTCGGTCAGCATCGGGCAATACAACCAAACCGCAAAAGCCTTCAAGCGTAGCCACGGTGGAGCTGCCATTGAACCCACCTGCCACATACATGCAACCATTCACCACGGCACCATCGACGCGGTAGCGAGCCGTCGGGGCATTTGCCCGGGTAGTCCAGGCATTCATCGCGGGGTCGTATGACTGATAGGAATTGCTGGCCGCGCCGGTATAACCTGCGACGAGGTGCAGCAAGGCACCGTCTGAACCTGCAGCATGAATATAGCGTGCCACGGGCATGGCCGCGACTGTCGACCAAGTATTGGTCGCGATGTCGTAGACCTCATTTGTGCCGACCCAACTGCTGGTATAGCCGCCAGCAATGTACATGCGGCCATTGATGAGGCCTCCTCGGGTTTGGTAGCGTGCTGTGGGAGCAGCAGCGCCACTGCTCCAAGTATTTGTCGCAATATCATAGATATCGAGCGAGCTCATCAAAACTCCATTCCACCCCGTCGCCATGTAGATCTTACCGTTGTAGGCTACAGCAGTGCCACCCATTCGCCCAACGGGAAGTGGAGCACCGGTGGACCAAGTATTGGTGGCGATGCTATAGATTTGATGATTGGTGAGCCAAGCACCGCCGTTTGTACCGCCTAGCACATAGATTTTGCCAGCGTAGGAGGCCATCTGCGGATAGGCTGTCGGTATCGGAATCGGTGCCAAAATCGCCCATGTGTTCAAGCCGGGCGTGTAAACCTCGTTATTGGCGACCGCATTCCCCGAAATCGCATACAATTTCCCGCCTTCAGATGCGCAGCCCACGCCCCATCGGGCCGTAGGCATCGGCGCAAAAGTGGTCCACTGCGCGTTGCCAGTCGCACAATACAAAATGTATGCGCAAAGCGCAAATGCGATAGTTAACCGACGTTTCATTGCTTCCTGTTGATTCAAAAGGAAACTAAATTAAGCAAAACAAATGAAACGTGAAACCCCTAAACACTGTGATTGGCGATGCAAATACTTCTCGCCAGCGACCTGCAAGCAGTCGCAAATGCGCGTAAATAATTGCGTGCATCATTGCTTGTACGAACACTTGCGCATTCCCCTACAACACCAAGCACTTCACCACCCGGCTCCAGCCCTCGCCCGTGACGCGGCAAAAATAAATGCCGCCAGCCAATCCGCCTGCCTTCAGCGCCAAGGCATGTTTGCCTGCCGCCAAATAACCCTCATGCACGCTCGCCACCATGCGCCCGCCTTGGTCGAATAGCTTCACGGAAACCGCATTCGCGACTGGCAAATCCAGCATCACGCGCGAGCCCGACACCAATGGATTGGGCGCAACCGCGACCACAGGTGCGGTCACGCCATCGCGCGGCTGCACAGCAACAGAAGGCGGCCCCAAAATCGTCGCCGACCAGATGCCATAACCATGGGTCGCGATAGAGGTGAAACCGTCTGACCGACGGTAATCGATCATGTCGACCACCGACTTGCCAAGAGTTCCCGCAGCGAGTTGCGTCCAGACCGTGGCCGTGCCCTTCAAAGTATCCGTGGCATAGAGGCCGGTGCTCGTGGCGGCCAAATAGGAGTCGCCGTCGGCAAATGGTAGGATTTGCACCCAGCGGATCGAGGGCCCGTTGCCTGTGCCTGTGCTCGTTTGCTCCAAGTTGCCGGCGGCCTTGACCCAGGTCGTGCCGCCGTTGGTGGTGTACCAGATGCTGTACACGCTGTAATTGGAGTAGACGGCGACCACTTTGTCGGCGTCGTCGGGGTGCACTGCGAGGCAGCTTACATTGCCAGCTGTCGGCATGGTCGCCGCAGCGATGGACGTCATCGTGGGCGTAGCCGTGTTGGCGTTGTCGATGCGGTAGATCGCCCGCGCATCGGTGCCGACATAGAGCCGGTTGGCGGGGGTGCTGGAGATGCCGATCGCCGTAATTTGCGCTGTGCCCACGATGGTGTCGGGCAGCGTCGTCCAATTTGTGGTGATCGAGTCCCAGCCATTGTTGATGGCGATGGCACTGAGGTCGCTGTTGCGCCAGATGGCGCGCCCAGCAGGCACATACATCGCATTCTGGTCGTTGGGATCAAATACAAATGGGTTGATGAATTGATAATCACGTGCCCCGATCGGGTCGATTCGCTCAAATCCGGTCACCACGCCCGATGCATTCAAGGTACACTTGGCGAGCACGCCGAGCTGCTTGGAAAAATAGTAGGTCGCCCCGCCATCCGCCACATGACAATAGGCTCCATCGCCACCCGCAACCCAAGCCCAGGGATCCGTTGGCAATTGCACATCCGTCCAGTATGAACCATTGTCCTGCAATCCGCCGACCATCACATCGCTGCCCGGCGTGCCATGGTCGATGGCCACCGTGTAAAACTGCGACACAAGGTAGCCGTTGTTGAGCGGGGTCCAGAGTGGCGTCGTTGCAGCTACGTCATCCGTGCGCCAGATACCGCCGTCATTCGCAGAGAAAAGTACATTGGGTTGGGTCGGATGAAAAAACAAAACATGCTGATCGGGATGCTGATTGGGGTAGAGCCCGTTGTACAACACTGGCGTTCCCGCGCCCACTTCGTATCCGCCGACGTGGGTCGTATTTGTGGAGTCATTAAACGCCGTGGTGGAGCGATAGATATTGGTGCCGCCAATGAAGACCATGTTGGTGTCGGATGGATTGACGACCGCGCAGAGGTCATAGCCGCCCTGCACGACAAATTTGTCGAATGGGCCACCCGTCGCGGGGATGTTTTGCGTTAGATTTTCCCATACGCCACCTGCCCCAGTGCCATCTCCTGAGATATAGGTGTAGCGGTACAAGGCGCTCCATTCGGGTTCACCCCTGAAATCGGTCGTCAATTTGCCGGATGCGGGATCGACATTGGACACCAAAAAATACACCCGATTCTCGTCGAGCGGATTGTAGGCCGAGACGATGCGGCTCCAGTAAGCGGGCATGAAAGTCGGGCTGATGTCGAAATAGTTCACGCCATCACCTGAGCGCCAGATGCCTTGGTCGGTGCCTGCATTGCCTCCCCCGCCGTCGTAGCTGCTCAGGGCCGCATAGACCTTGCCCGTGGGCGTCGTCATCACATTCGTGAAATAAGACAGGTTGGTGGAGACGCTGCCGAGCATGCGCGTCCATGAAGTGCCGCCATTGGTGCTGCGCATCACCGCGCCGAGCAAAGCGCAGTAGACGACATCGTTGACTGTGTCGTTGTTGTCCACAGCGACATTCCAAGTGGCGTCCCAGACATTGTCAAACGTCTGCGGCGAATTGGAATTGGTGGAGCTGATGACTGCCCAAGTGAGGCCGCCGTCGACCGACTTCATCAGGCCCGTTCCCAAATAAAAAGCCCCTCCCCCGCTTGCCGAGGTGCCATAAGCCTCGCCCGAAAGCGCATACCAGGTCTGCGTATGCCCGGGCCGCGTGTCCTGCGCAATCGAGTTCACACCCGGATGCGCACTCGCCGCCGTCATGCGCGCCCAAGTCGTGCCCGCATTCGTAGAGCGCCAAATCCCGCCCGAGACGCCACCTGCCAGCAGCACATTGCTATTCGTCACATCCATCGCAAAAGCGCGTGTGCGGCCGCCGAGGTTCCAAGGGCCACGGGCCGTCCAAGGCGCATTGAGCGAATCGGTTTTTTGGTTCAAATCATTGGGCAAGCCGGCCGCAAAAGCCAATTCCAGCGAGCGCATGCCCACCGGGATGCGTCCCGTCGCGGGATCGGCAAGCCGTTTCAATTCCCAAGCCTTGCGAGCCTCGGAATATTCCTCGCCATCGCTGTTGTAGAGCGCATCGAGGCCAGGTTTAGGGGAATGCGTATTTGGTTTGGGAGCAAAGGCAAAGATGACAGCCGCCAAGGCCAAAGCACCAAACAAGTAGAAATAGCTTTTTCTCATGCAGAAACGGCAGGCGGATAGTGCGCTGCCGTAATGTGAAGATATGAATTTTTGGGAAGCGTATTGAATCGGGGGCTGATGCCTGTCCCTTTCAAGGAACGGGAGCGCACGCTGATCGATTTCCCGCCTACGCCCAGGCGCACACGGTCTGGCGGGTGAACGCGTTCAAATAGGTGAAAGAGCATTCCACAACCCAAGGCCGCAGCATCCAATACTATTCCAATCAATTTCACCTGCCGAAAATTACCCCTATCGCATCCCCTTTTTCAAAAACGCCACAAAATCCTGCACCTCACGCATATAGCCTGCTCTCGCCAACTCCTTTCCATTCGCATCGATAATCACAAATAAAGGAGAGGTTGTGGTTCCAAATTTTTGCTGCTGCAAATCCATGATCTGAGCGCCTTTGTGAGAGAATGTTTGTTTAGGAGCGCTGCCGTCAGATTCATCTGCTGCAATGTATGGCTGTGTATCATCCGCATAGCCCTCGAAGGCCACAAAATGCGCGTCGATCATTGCCATTACCGTCGAGTCCGAAAGCACCAAGCTTTCCATCTTGCGACAATTTGCAGCGGTATAACCATTGAAAAAGAGCAAAGCATTTTTGTCAGCAGCCTTGGCAGCTTTCAAAACCGCGTCGAGATCTTCCAGCGGAGCGAAGTCGTATTTGAAGCGTTCGACCTTCGGTGGTTGCTCGGCGGCAAGCTTCTGTGCGTAAAGATTATAGGCTTCGAAATAAGTAAACGCGCCCGGCTTCAAAGTCATCAAGAACAACTTCATCGCGTTCAGGGCCTCAGGGTTCATGCCCATCGCCTCAAAGACAACCTTGTCTTCGTCCCAGTCGGCGAGGTCCACGATCTTGGATTTGAGTTCCCGCGACCGGATAAAGCCCTCCCGAAACCGCGGATACTCTGGTTCTTTTTTGAAGCGATCGATATGCTCGACCAAGGTCTGCAGCGTGAGTGGCTTTTCGTCGATCATGCAATTCAATGCAATCATCGACAAAGTCGCGCCATCGAGCATCGCAATCTCGACGGTGTCCATTCTGCCGCAAGCCCAGAGCGCGGAGCGCTCATCTGCGGTGAGGTGATAGGGCATGATCGACATCTCTTGCTTGGTGAATGCAGGGGATTGTTGCAGGGCTTTGCTGCAATCGATGGGTTTGCAGGAGGTGAGGAGGGCTAGGAGGAGGAGGATTTGTAGGATGTGGGTTTTTGGCATTTTGGGGGAGTTGGATTTGGGATGCAAGATAGGGGATTTTTTTGGGGGAGGGTGCACAGATTAAATCGAATACCACAATACCCGCAAAGCTAAACGAGGGCCAACGCATATTGGCCCTTGTATTTGCTGTTTCATTTCAGCAGGTAGTTCAATACCAAACCTAGTGCGGTTTATCAACGGCATCATAATGGAGTATTTGTATCCAGCAATTTCCAGCATGTGCTCCAAAGCGGCCTGCACAATGGATGCAAAAATTGTATTGGGTCTACTTCAAATTGTAGTTGATGGAGGGAGCCGAGTTCAATCAAAGTAGACCTTGCAATTCGGTAGGTTTTCTTGCATTTGGTTCTCGAGAAGGATCCGCTGTTCCTTGGATTTCACACACTGATTGCCGCCAAGATAGAGGCTTTTCAAAGCCTTTAAGGATAAGATTTCCGGAGGGAATTCGTTCAAATAATTGCCCGACAAATCCAAAGCCTCTAGCGCCTGAAGATTGCGAAACCCTTTGGGCAGCATACTGATACGGTTGTTGCTCAGATCAAGAATCGACAATGATTTAAACTCGCCTATCCTTGAATTCAGCAGACTAAGTTTGTTTCCACCCAACAATAATACTTTGAGACCACTAAAATAATATATCCGTTTATTGAGGTAGGATAGTTGAATGTTTGCAAGATCAAGGACATATACCGGATTGGATTTAATCAACTTTGAAAATACGCCAGAAAATAGGCTTCCATTCACAATTTCGACGACGGTGCGTGCATTCCGATCAGAGGCTTTCCAACGTTTCTGTAGCTTAGTGTTGCTAAAGTCGACGGTCCACTTCAAATCCAAACCTATCTTGGGTGATTCAAAGACTTCAGAGTTCTCGGTTTTGGTGCGTTGCCCATGACGGTCAATGATAAACAGTGTGTCGTCGATGACAACTCGCGCATAACCAAGCCGCTCAAATTGCTCGGCGTGGGTGAACTGATAGGGAATGATCGCCTCTCCATTCTTGTTCACGTAGCCAAACTTTGAGCCGTCGAAAGCCAAGGCTAGACTGCCCTCAAAAAAGTAAAATGCTTTTATGATGGCTTCGTTTTTGGCCACTTGTTTTTGTATCTCTTCCTTTGCAGCCTCCGCTTCGACCCTTCGCTGTTCTTGTTTCCAATTACTATTGATCAATTCTCGGTTTTTATCCTCCAATTCTGCAAGGAGATGCGATAAGGAGTCCCGGCTCATTAGCGCCTCCTTGCGGGCCTTTTGTGCCGAAACTCGCAAGCCGTCGATGGTCTTGAATACTTGGATCAGACCCTCGTCGATCTCAACCGAACTCGAATCAGGACAATGGCCTCGTGCGGCCGCGTAGACATTGATCGCGAGCTCAAAATCTCCAGCATTTGACAGGCGTTGCGCCTTCTTTAACAGACAGTTGCAGTCTGTGCAGGAATTCACCTGAGCTTGCAGCATGATCGGCAATATGACCAAGCATACTGAGAGTGGTCGCAATATCCTTTTCATTGAACAATCCTGTTGAGTGTATCACGTAAAGCAGCTACGGCTGGGTCATGGGGGTGTCGCGCCTCGGCAGAATCCAAATCTTGATCAGCAAAAAAGTATTCCTTGGCACGCAAGTCACTTTGTGCCATTCGTACCCAGTTGTTAAATTCTGAACTTTTACGCATTGAGTCCTGAAATTCATAACCCTCCACCGCCAATTGAAGACTATTTTTCAAAGAATCTGAAACACGAATCTGAGCCTCCAAGCTTTTACTCTTTTCCTTGAGATTACGTGCGATATTTCGAGAATCTATCCATAAAAATATCGCTGAGACTAAGAAAAGAAAGGCAATTCCAGCCAACCTTCTCGTGCGCCACAATTTTCTCCTTTCCACCAACCTTGCTGCCTCTGCGGCCTGCAATTCAGCAACCAATTCAGCCTGTTCCTCGTGCCATGCCGCTTGTGACTCTTCGGCCTCTCGGAGTGCCTTTTCCTCCAAAATCGGCTCTACAAGGATGTCGTGGCTCAATTCATAGCTCAATCCGCCTGTGCTGTTGTGCTCGGCACGCAATAGGTGATGCTCCACCAAAATGCCTAGCATGGCTCGACCGATTTCACTTGCACACAATGACTCCGCCACAGGTATGCGATGCCCTTCGTGAATGAGGCCCTTCTCGATAAAACGACTTGTCTTGGCCCGTTCATCTTTGGGAACCTTCGCAAGCACGCCTAAATAAAAATCGCGGAGCAAGCCGTGGAAACTGGGGAGATCCGATGCATAAATGGTATTGCGCGAAATCTTTTCCAGGGTGATGCGCACTGCTACGATCTTTTGACAAATGATCTGTAGCTGCGTGGTTTCCACGGGTTGGGTGCCCGATTGGGTGAGGTGATCAAGTATGCGCTCTATTGCAGCCTCGTCAAAATCAAAAGGCTGGGATACAAATTCCCCTGGTGCCCGCGCGGGTTCCACAATTGCCTTGCGGGCCTGTTCGCGCTTGAGAGGCTTTATTTCCAGATAGTTGTGCTGCAAGTCGGGCAAATAGTCTGCAACTTGATGGATACCGCTCAGTCTATCCTCCCGAATTGCCACCAATACCTTTATGTTCAATTCATCATACAATAAATCAAACTCATCCTCCGTCAACAAACTCGAATTTTCCGCAATAGCCGCACGCAGTTGCAAGCCATAATTGTTGGGTAGGGTTTCATAGATCAGCTTGGCGAGTTCTTGCTTGAATTCCAAAATTTGCTCCAAGGAATAGGTGAACAGCTCCTCAAACTGGTCAAAAATGAGCAATATTTGGGCGGGATTCTTGGCCTGGTCCGATTTGAACCGTATCCATAGGTTATCCTCATCCTGTGGTAAAAAACGAGTCAAATATTCCGCGATTTCAGGCCGAGGAATGGCATTCAAGAGCCGCTCCAAGGGAGATGCTGCCTTGGGGGCATTGGGGTAAAATCGCACCTTGATGCAGCGCCAAGCTTGTTCATTCAGCACAGGGATCAGACCCGCTTGTATAAGGGAACTCTTGCCCACCCCGGACTTGGAGTATAGCATCACCTGCTGCTTGCGACCCAACAATTGTTGCAGATACTCTAGTTCGCCCTTGCGTCCAAAAAAGACTTCATACTGGGACTCAGAAAATGGCCCCGCTCCTGGATACCGCGTTGCCTTAGTGCTCATTTGCAGGGAAATATTGTGTGTATTTAGCGGGATTCTCCTCCTGCAAAAGGCTCATCAAAAAGTCCCATTTCCCTAAATCGTCCACCTCATCGAGCAATAAATCAATGCGCTGACTCGTCAATTGCCCTAGGGTAAATTCACGCTGCACATTCGGGAAATGTATGGTGCAAAGGCTCATCAGCTCTTGATCATTGAGTCCCTCCTGTAGCGCCTTACGCATGCGATTGCGATTCCCGAAAATACTGGATCTCAGATGTTGATGAGGAATGCGTTGATGCAGAGCTGTGGCAAACTCCATGAGTCCCTCGCTTACAAACGTCATTTTGAAATGGGCCTCATACAAGGCTTGTTGATAATAAATTGGTTGCTTGCCAGCGGCTGCGACAGGACTCATCTCGCCGCTCATCTTGAACAGATGGATTAGGAAATGGAAGTACCATTTGTCATAGTCGATACCCAAGAATATGATGGTTTTGGAATGATCGCGTTGCAAGGAAAATGCCGAAAGCACTGTCGCAGGCAAGCTCTCCCTCAAATGAATCGACTCGATGAGGTCAAATAAATCTCCATGCGAGACAACAAGACTACTCTCTTGGCCGGCTGCCGCAGAACCCAACAAATTATAGATCAAGGGATTTACTGGAGTTGGTCGCTCAAGTGCATGGGCAGGTGTTCGGTCATTGTAGGCCGCTGTAAATGCAAAGCTATTTTCCTCAAATACGGTTTGCAAGGCATTGTCGGGTGTGAGCGAAATCAGGAGATTAAACGGAATATCTGCAAGCAGTTGCAATAGCTCGTTCTTTTCTATTTGCCGATAAAAGTCTGAAATCTGAGGACTAAGCCGGTTGCGACCTTTGGGACGAAAAACCAGAAAGCCATCTTGTTCGTGGAAAGCTGATACTCGGCTGGGTTCCCGCAGTGCCAAATCCCTAAAAAACGTCTCTTGTCTGCCAGATCTTTCGAAATTGACAGTCGCGCCGGGCCCCAAAAACAAGATCACATTTCCACAAAGTACATCATTGGCGATTTCATTCCAGCGGTCATCATTCAGTGTCGTATCCATCGGCTACTCCTTTTCACAGATCAAATTGCTTAGAAATAAGGTGCATACTGCTGGTAATTTTCGGGATATGTCGACTCCATAAGTGCGAGCAAGGTCTCCAACTTGAGCCTCCGATTGGCGTGATCTAAGAGCATGTTTACACGCTGCAATTTCGTTTGCCCCTCAGTGAGATTATTGTGCACAAGGGCGAAATGCAACATACAAAACGTCTGCAAAGCGGTGTCGTTCATCGATGTGTCTAGCAACTTATGAATGCGATCCATTTTGTATGTCTTGCTATCTGCATCTAGATTCCGAGAACTGTGGGTCACGGCGCTTGCTCCCATGGCACCAACCACCTTCACCCTTTCGCCCGCTACGGTTGCCGCTCCTCCGATCTTTCCCCCATCCCTCAACTTATCCAACTGCCCCCCAAAGTGCAGCAGCAAGCCCTCAATATTCTTGTAAACCGTCGGAAAATGTTGCAATTCGGCGAGTTTTGCCTGGAAGGCCTTCAGGCTCAGGCTATCACGCTCGGGGATGCTTGTTGCGTCGTAAGCCACATCCTTAAAATAAGTATAGATGATGGGCCGCCCATTTTCCTGAAAGGTGCCGAATGCTGTTTCAAATTCAGAGGCGGTATAGGGCCCGACTTTGGTGTGGTAGAGCATCACAAAAATGTCGCTCTCGCGCATCACTTTGTTGTATTCGGCTTGCAGCCCGTCGACGCTCATGTGGTCGAGGAAATCTTCCCAGATTACCAATTCGATGAAGATTCCTTGATCCGCCCAACTTTTGTTGCGACGGTTCACAAAGATCTCAAACTGCTCGCGGTCGGCCTTGAGCTCGTAGGAAGAGGAAAGCGACACTTTCAATCGTTTCATGGGCAAATCGTTGTAGACAATGAAACGAAGTTACCATGCTGTGGGAGAGCCACTTTCCCCCGAAACGGGGAGAGGCGTCAATTTCCTTCCCTTTTTTGGGGGATGAGTTTGTTGATTATTTGAATCACCCCGCTTTCATCGGGATAGACGCCGGGCGCCAGAGACCGCAAAGAACGAAATGCACTCTGCGTCCTTTGCGCCCTCTGCGGTTAAATCATTGGCCAGAATGGCCCTCAAAACGGCGTGAACTGCTTTTGTTGCGGCTCTTCGTCATCGTCGTCGCTGGCCCTGACGACTGGCCTCGGCCCGTCACCGTCGCGGGGATACTCGATTCCGAAGCTGCGCCAGCCGCTGCTCCAGGCCAGGATCACATCTTCCCAAAATGGGATGCGCCTCCCCTTGCGTGTTGCCAGGTCCTCCTCCTCGATGGCTTTGTAGGCGGGAATCGCCTCCATGGAATAGCCACTTGCACCGGATTCCATCCAGAGACGGTTGAGGCAGAGGTCCTCCTGTAGCTCTTTGAGTAGGTATTTGCGCAGGTCCCAGCCAAGGACGATGGTGTCTGTGCCATACACCGACAGCACAGGATTGCCCGCGACACAGGGTTCGCCGACCAAAAATCGATGGCCGTAGATCGGAATCAATGGCGGAGCCTTTTTGATCCATTCCTCGACGATCGGCGCGCAATCTTCATCCAAAGCAGGGCGCGGCCCCCAGACTTTGAGCCAGACCCGATTCAAACCGATGACATCCCCCAGGATCGTTTCCAAGGGCCACCGCAGATACTTCGCAATCTCCTCGTCGTCGTCGCGCCAGTTGTGAAATTGTTTGATCTCGATGGTCGTGTACACGCCTGTACCCTTCCGGTCCTCATCCCACTCTTCTTCATCATGATAATCTGGCCGATCGATGGCATGCAAGATCTTGAGAAACAGCCGCATGTCGGGCGGAAAACGCAAGGACCACTTGACCTCCAGCGCATCAATCTCCGCGTCGGTGAGCCCGGGCAACCATTTTGCGCCATAGAAGCGTTCATGCCGCGCACCCATCATCTGAATCTCGTCCTCAGCCGGACGGGTAGCCCAGCGGGCCTCGGTGGTCGCTCTCACCCAGTGCAGAAACTCAGTCAAATCTTCGGGGATGATCGTATCCATGGCTTAGACCTCCTCCAAGATTGAGTGGCCCTTGGAGCGGTCGCCGCTCGTCCATTCCCAGGCCTCGTGCAGCCTGATCTTGCCATCGGCAATGACCTCGGGCGTCGAGTGGCAGATGCCCGTCATCAATTCGCCGAGGTCATTCACCTGATGGTAGCGCATTTCGATATGCCCCTGCGCGTCCACGAGCGCGATCAAGTGACCGCTCACAATGCGTCCGCCCGCATAAGTGGCCGTGAGGATATTGCCGACCTGCTGGTAATGAAAGCGGGTCTCGGCAGAGGTCTCGCCGTTGTCGGTATTGGAAACCGGGCGGAATGTCTTGTTGTTGTAATTGAGCATGGGATTGAGTTGGATGCGAAGATAGGGAAAAGGCTAGTCTTTGCCCATGGAAAAGGCTTGCAGTTTGTCGTCCATGTGGGCTGTTTTGCCGTCGTCATCGCCATAAAACCACAAGGTCATCCGACTTTGGGGCAGACGCAAGAGGATCGCTGGGAGTGCATCGATTTGTTGGATGGCAAAATCCCATTTCAGGGCAAGGAACGCTGCGATGATATGATGCAAATGCAGGCGCTCAGGCTCGGCGAGCAGCCATTTGTTCAGGACAATATTGGGCCCACCCTCGAGGTCCGCGATATAGTCTGAATAAATGCGGGTAAGGGTATCGCCATCTTCGAAATGGAATTCAAGGTTACCATAGCGCCAAATCTTGGCTTTTGCGTGGGTTTTGCCCCCGCCAAAGTCATCTGGATCAGGGAAATTGTCGTGTAGCCAAGCCTTCGTTTGACCAAGCTGGACGTAATCAAACTTTCCGGATTGAAAGAAAGCAAACAAATCGATTGCGAGGGGGGAGTTGAGCTGCATTGTAGATTGAATTTTGGGGAATATACTGATCGGTAAGTCGGAAATTTTGGGATTCGGTGGCGATACTTGCCGTCGTCATTATTGGCAAAAATGTATTCCTGACAAAAAAGAACCGCAGACAGCGATGAGCCAGCATCGCCTAAGGACGCAGAGAGAACCACTGACGCTGCGTTCTTTGCGGTTCCCAGTTGACCCGTTTACTTTTCATACTTATCGGAATCGTTATCAATAAGCATGCACAAGCATTGTCATTTCGAGTGACCACAAATAGGATTTGCCTTTTGATTGAATGACAAAACCGCCATGTCATGCCGAGCGCAGCGCAGCGGAGCCGAGGCATCTTCAGTCCAGATACACCTCCAACACAGCAGCCACACAGTCCGACTACAACGATTTTTTTCAATTTTTCAACCTACTGATTATTAATACTATACATAGCTTGTCATTGGTACCGGAGTGATCGAGGGAGCGTAGCGACCCGATCACGTAGCGTCCCGCATGAAATGCGGGATAGCGCTGCCAGATACTCCTCCTGCTTGCAAACTTCTATTTGCTACTCCTGCCAATATCGCTGTATCAGAAGGGCCATTTAGTAGGAGGTGTATCGATAGGCGCTAGATTTCTCCGCTACGTCTTTTGGTATTTGCGGCGGCTCTTCCAGAGCCTTGCAAATACCAAAAGACTCCGGTCGAAATGACATGGAATTTGGCTTACTGGTCATCATCCCGATAAGCATAATCATTTAGTTTGCCGAGCACGAAGAGAGAACTACTGACTCTGCGTTCTTTGCGAACGGCGTCTATCCCGCAGAATGCGGGGCGGTTTCCTACAATCCCTCACTGCCTCACAAACTGCCCATCCACCAGGTTCAAAACCACCATCTTGCCTGTCGGCGACCGGAAATACTCGTCGTCGAGGTTCCCGATTTCTGAATAGCTGAGCAATCCCGTCTGTGCATCATATTTTAATTCGGCTTTGTATATGCGGGCATATTCCAGCACAAGATCACCCTCCACCAGGTCATCACTGTCTGCAAAGCAGGTTTTGCACCGCACGAAGCGATCACCCTCTATGGAAAAGATCTGCGCCACCTGATGGTGATGACCACTCCCGTGGGTACCATAGGCAAAGGTGAGGTAGTGCCGCTTGCCTGCAATATCAATGTCGTGTACTTCAAAGATATCGCTATCGGTGTATGCACTGTTCTCACCGCCCTCTGCCTTATCGATTTGTTGCACAAATACTTCCCCAGCCGTGTTACGATATTGCGCAAAGCTATGCATATCGTGCCAAGTGCCGCCGCTCAATGGATCCCAACTGAAAAACCTGACCATGCGGTCGGCAGACCGCACGATGCTCACCTGCGAATCGAGCCGCACCCATGGGTTTTCAAATGAGGCCGGATCGCGCAACGCCTGCACGAGGTGCGCAAGAAATGCAGGTGCGACACTGTCATACCGCAATTGACCATCATATTCCATGAACCGCTCCTTTTCTGCGCTGAGCTCGGCGTCAATTTTGTCCCATTGTGGATTTTGGGCGGATGCAGGCAGGGCTAGGAGAATGAAAGCCAAGGGCATCAGGCCACTGCGCAAGATGGATTTAATCATGGGTCGCTGCGCACCTGCACCCGGTTGAACCTGCCGCGCCCGTTGTGGGCTTTCCGCGTGCAAAACGACCATGTCAACAGTTTTCATCGCGGTAGTAATTTCATTGATAATTGGTCCATTTGAGATTGCGCTTTGTACGATCGGTCATTGTCGGGCAGCGATCCGTAAATCAAAGATAGCGATTTTTCACGAAGGTAAAAGTGGCAAGCGCAAATACAATATATAATTGACTCTCAGTGAATAGAAGCTTGGTTGCTGCCATAAACTTTGGTGTTGTAGGCAAATTTTAATTGGCCATCTTGCTGATGCTTGCGAAACAATTTTTCCAAACCAGCCATCAGCGCTTCAAAAACTGCCCCCTCCTTGGGACAATATGAAGCCGACAAGAGCCTGCCTTGAAGACCCTCCAAGTCGAAATACTGGACATGTGGGAGCGCGGCAGTAAGAACGGAATTTGGGTCAATAAATGCTGGGCTTTGCGTTTGACTCACGTTGGTACTGTTGATCGCAATATATTCAGGGAGATGTGCACGCAGCAGGGCCTCATAATCTTGCTGCACTGGATCACGATCGTCTCGCTGATTCCAAGCCAAGACCAACCATCCTCGGGGCCGCAATATTCGCTGGAATTCTACCTTGCAAAGCTCAGCATTAAACCAATGAAATGCCTGTGCGCAAAAAATGAGGTCGACCGATGCAGCATCGAGTTGCGTTTCTTCGGCCGTCCCGTCGACGCAGCGCAAGCGCGGATATTGCGCTTGCAGGTCCAAGGCCGCTGACCGCATCTCGGCATTGGGCTCGACCGCGATCACAGCATTTCCCCGCTCCAAAAAAGGGATGCTGGAGATGCCCGTGCCTGCACCGACATCGGCGACAACGGTCGTCGGAGTAAGGGCCTGCCAAGCTTCCAATTGGTCGCACATTGCTGCGGGGTAATGCGGCCGGTAGCGAATGTAATCGGCTACCCGATCTGAAAAACGCTTCGTATTGTTGTTTCTTTCCATGCGCTATGACGATTGGGGGGATGTTTTTGTGGAATGGTTCTGATTGCAGCTTGCGCTCATTTCCATTTCCAATCGTCCTTGCGCTCATAGGTGATGCCCAAGCTGTTTGCAATCTCTTGCAGGCGGGTTCTGAGGGTATCGAGTTCGGCGATCCGCTCCTTGGGAAGGATCAGCGAGCCACCCCCTTTCAAAATCACAAGGATAATGGAAGGAATCTCGTCAATGGATTTGATTTCGCTCAGCAAGACCTTGACTTCACTGCCCGCATCGTATGTTTGAATCTCCACATCTGTGATTTCCATGCGCATAGGGATACCAAAATTCTCAGCAAATGTTTCCTTGACATGGCGAGCAAAATGCCAGCGATAAAACCAGGCTTGAAAGTAGCCATAGAGCCAATACCAAAGCAGACCAAACAAGAGATAAAAGATCGTCAATCGGTAATCTCCGGAGATCATTTCGGTCAACAAAAATATCGCCATCATCAGAGGGAGGCCTAGCCTCCCCATGAGTCGAGTTTTCCGAGCTCTGGCGCTTTGGGTGGAAACATACAATTGATGGTCCAAATAGTCTTTTTCCAGGAGAGTGTATTCCAATGTCATAACAATCAATCGGCATGGGATGAATGATGCTCATACCGTTGCCTAAAGGTAGCAAATATGTCTATATCAACAGCTTCTGAAGGCCCACATGGTGCAGTCACTATCCGCAGTGCCGTCAGGGATAAGGGATCGGCATCAACTCCGTCAGTTCTGCAATCGAAATGCGGTGAGCCAAGCCCTTGGAGTGGTAAAACACAATGGCACCGGCTTCGGGATAAGCGGGCATCCGACTTGAGGGCTTGATGTCCAATACCGATTCAAATTCCTCATCAAATCCCGAACGTAGAACTTCATGGATTGTATAGGTGCTGCCCGTGGCGTCAGTTTCGACTTGGAGGGTGCCCGCACTTACCTGGGGAGCAGGAAACATCGTGTACTCACACCAAATGGAATCAATCTTGAAATCAATATTGGGTTGGGTGACGCGAAAACTAATCTCGTAGTCCACGCCGTGGTCGCAACATTGGCCGGCGGCATAAAACTGCCGCGTGGCGGTTTTAAGTTGAATCAATTGTGCGGTGAGTGCTTGCATCAACAGGCAAAACAACAACAGGAGAAAGCTCTTTTTCATGAAGGGAGATACATTTGCCCCTAGGGTGCAAACAAGTGCTGCATTCCACAAATGCCTCAAAAACTCAGCCGTATCGCTTCAACTGTATCGCCTTTTCTGGGCAGGCGGTCACGCACAGGCCGCAGGCGTGGCAGCGGGCCGGGTCGATGACGTAGGCCTTGTTGGGATGGAAATAGGTCTTGAGTTTGCCCACAAAATTGAGTTGCGCCTTGTCGGCGGCTGCGGTGGGCCGCATTTCAAAGACATCGTAAGGGCAGACGGCCACGCAATCGGCCTTGCCTTCACACTTGTTGAAGTTCACAACGGGTTGCAGCCGACCGGATTCTTTACATTCCATAGGTTTTCAAGCACTTGGGTGGGCAAAGATACATTGGATTTTGGGGGTGGTGGCTACTTTACAAGTAATGATGGATAAGGTTTGTCCGGTGATCGAGTCCAAGGCCTCTGGCCGAAGGACGATCGACCATTTGCCTCCGGCAATCGAGGCCTATTCTCTTTTGCCGGAGGCAAATGGTCAGTAATCCTTCGGCCAGAGGCCTTGGATTCACATTTTGCAACCATTACTTTCTCATCCCGCATCAACTGCGAGACAGTGGCAACGAGTACAATGCGAAGAATCCTCAACCCTCACACCTCACCCGCAAGGCCTCCAGCCAATTGCCCATGCCCGTCGCGAGGTTTTTGTTGAATGACTTTTTGAACAGCCGGGCTAGCAATCCCTCCATGCTTTCCTCCACCGTCACCAAGGTTTTGCCGTCTTGCTTGCGCAGCGTCCAGTTGTGGATGGCAAACATGCCAAAGGTCTTGCCTGTCCACCCAAATTGATATTGTGGCGCGACGGTGTGCAAGGTGGAATGAATCTTGGCACCGCCTGTCTTCCAGGTGAATGTGGTGCCCGGCGCCAAGCTGCCAGCGAGCTGCGGCTTGCTGATTTCAGGGTTCCAGGTGCCCCATCGGTCGATGTCGGTGAGGACGGCCCAAACCTTTTCAGGAGTTGCGTCGATGAGGATGCTTTTGCGGCATTGCACGGGTGCGAGGACATTGATGTTTTTCATATTCAATATTGTGTTTCAACGTAAACGAGTCGATGACACAAAATTGAGGGCGAATGCGGGGCGTCCGCTTGACATAAATCAAGAAGTTTGGCGATGGGCGAATTGCTTCAATCCACCGAAAAATAGATCACGCACCAGCCCGCTTGCGCAATCTGCTCAGGGTCTCTGGCGTCATGCCGAGCATGGAGGCGAGGTATTGCAGCGGCACGGTATTGAACAGGCTGGGATTGAACTGAAACAATTGCTGGTAGCGCTCCTCGGCTGTCATCGAGAGATGGGTGACCACACGGTCTTCCAAGACCGTAAAGCAGCGCGCAATAAACAGCTTCTCCAATTCAGGCCAACGGGGCACGGCATCTGCAATCTGTCGGTAGCGCTGCTTTTTGATCACATACAATTCGACATCGGTGAGCGCGTGGATATTCCATCGGGCAGGGCGGTCAAAGAGGAAACTCGCCAAATCCACCACAAAATAACCTTGTGTCGAGATCCATTTGGTCACCTCTCGGTCGCCCACCTGCACATATTCGCGCACGATGCCCGATTGCACAAACCCGAGGCGATCGGCATGCTGCCCGGCGCGCAGGTAATGCTCGCCTTTTTTCAAAGTCACTCGCTCAAAATAGGAAGAGATCAGCGCAAGGTCCTCTTGCGTGACCCCAAAATAGGACTGGATGTAGCGTTCGAGTTCAGACATGGGCGGATGACAAGTAGAGCTGCAAATTGCGGATTATTGTGCTGATGCCATTCATCAAACCTGCCGCTGCAATTCCAAAATCTGATTGTAGACCGATTGTACATTGTCGATAAACTCCAATCGCGGGGCTTGACTTTCGTAGTTGCGGCGGTGGCGGCGCGAGAGAGGGCT
>JANPHP010000479.1:0-10239 GCA_031424495.1 Bacteroidota bacterium
TCACGGTGCTGCTGGGCGGCATGTGGATCGCCAACTTCAGCTACTGGGGCTGCAACCAATACATTACGCAGCGTGCCTTAGGCGCCGACCTGCCGACAGCCCGCAAGGGGATTTTGTTTGCGGCATTCCTGAAATTGCTCATGCCACTTATCGTCGTGGTGCCCGGCATCGCCATGTTTGCGCTCTATCAAAAAGGCGGTTTCCAGACCGAAATGCTGGGTCCCGATGGACAGGTCGCGGTTGACCGCGCCTACCCTACCCTGCTCAATCTGCTGCCTGTGGGCCTCAAGGGCCTCAGTTTTGCAGCCCTCACTGCAGCCATCGTCGCCTCGCTGGCAGGCAAGATCAACAGTATTGCGACGATCTTCACGCTTGACATTTACAAAAAAGTCCTTGTGAAATCCGCCTCCGAGCAGCGCCAAGTGCGCGTCGGGCAGATCACGGTGCTGCTGTCAATGGTCATCGCGGTGCTGATCGCGCCCCACCTCGGCATCGACAAGGGAGGCCTCAATTACATCCAAGAATACACTGGCTTTGTGAGTCCGGGCATCTTTGCAATGTTCCTCTTGGGCTTTTTCTGGAAAAAAGCCACAAGCAACGCCGCCCTCTTCGCCACCATCGGCGGATTTCTCTTTTCCGTGCTCTTCAAGTTCCTGCCCCGCATGATGGACCTGTCCTGGCTGCAAGGCATGGGCTTTTCCAAACTTACCGCCGACGGCGTGTACGAGATCCCCTTCCTCGATCGCATGGGCTTTGTGTTCATCCTCTGCATCGCCGGCATGTGGATCATCTCCACGCTGGAAAATCCGACGGGCGAGAAGTCGCAAAAGCTCGAAGTCGACCGCAGTTTGTTTCGGGTGTCGAATGGATTTTTGGCGGGGAGTGTGTTGGTTGCAGGGGCCTTGGTGGCTTTGTATTGGCGGTTTTGGTGATGGGGGGATGCGAGCGTGATTGCATATTTGGGCAGAAGAGTCCCTGAAAAGCCTTAACTTCACGCTAAAACCCCTATGTCCACCCAAGCCCACTACGACGCCTGGTCTACGCAATACGACTCCAACGAAAACAAAACCCGTGACCTCGAGGCGGTCGCCGTGCGCAAGCTTTTAGAGCCCATCCACTTCAGATATGTGCTGGAAATCGGCGCTGGCACGGGCAAGAATACCGTTTGGTATCTCTCCGTCGCCAACCGCATCTGCGCGGTGGACCTCAGCGGCGAGATGCTTGCCATCCTCAAAGACAAGGTCGATGCCATCGGCAATCCCGAATGCATCACCGAGGTCGTGCAAGCCGACATCACGCAGCCTTGGAATTTTGGACATGGGATCTATGACTTGGTGAGTTTCAGTCTGATGTTGGAGCATATCGAGCAGCTCGCCCCTGTGTTTGCAGAGGTCGCGCAGGCGCTCATGCCGGGCGGCCATGTGTATGTGGGGGAATTGCATCCCTTCAAACAATACCTCGGCAGCAAAGCCAAATTCCAGACCGACGCGGGCGAGGTGGTTGTGAATTGTTACAATCACCACATCAGTGATTTTGTAGCGGCCGCGTTGCTGCACGGCTTGGCCCTGGTGACGGTGGAGGAGTTTTTTGACGACGATGACCGCAGCGGCGTGCCGAGGATCTTGGGATTGGTTTTTCGGAAGGGGTGAGGATTTGATTTTGTGGGTGACGCCTCGCCCACCGATTGTTGGACAAAACAATCGGTGGGATTATGGAGCATCTGCTTGGCAAAACCAAGGCCGTGAGGCGAGGCAAAATATAAATCTCCCCAGCCCATTGGCGCTACTATTGATCAACGCTGAACCTCATCGCCGCAAAAATCGCTTCGTGGCAGTCCGATCATTTTGGCTCAGGCGCGCCATATACATGCCCGCCGAAAGTGAACGCAAATCAATCGAACTGGATAGATCATTAATCTCGTCCTGAAGGATCAGGACGCGGCCACTGAGGTCACAGATTTCAAGTTTGGCACCTTGCAAGTCCAATGGCGCCTCGATGCGGATTGCCTCTCCTGCAGGATTGGGCATCAATTGAAACTCAAGTGCAAGCTGTTCTTGGCCGCTGGTTGGGAGACCGACAATGGCTCGCAGGTGACCATCTTGGTAGTCGGTCACGAACAGCGTATCCTGCGTGATGCTACTGCAAATGCCGAAAGGCGTATTAAAATCGGCTGAAAATACTGGACCGTCGCTGCTGGCATAGACATCACCGGCGATCCACGTGACGAGGTGCGTACTATCCAACTCGACACGGTAGATGCGGCAAGCGCTGAATGATGCACAATAGAGGGCTCCACGGGCAAAGGTGATGGCCCCGATGTATTGGATTGGGATACCGGGCGATGTCGGCGCTGGAATATTGGCAATAAAGCTGAGCGAATCGTCTCCAACTTGGTAGATGGTATTGCTGTTGCGATTGCTCACATACAGGCGCCCAAGGTCATCGTAGGCGAGCCCAATGGGTTCAGACAGGGGGGCACCACTGTGAAATGGTGTGATGGATAGATCCGGGGCGATTTTCAGCAGCTCATTGGACTCAATCATCGCCACAATCATCGTGTCACTGTCCAGCTCTTTGATGATTCCTGCAGGCTTCGCAAGTGTCAATGAATTCACAAACGTGCCTTGGGGACTGAAAATCATCAGTTTATCGTCGCTGCGACAGGGAACAAAAAACTGACCTTGGCTATCAATCGCAATGTCGTAAGGATCAAACATACCCGAGCCAAAGGTGCTGAATGCACCCGCAGGTGTGCGTAGATACAACAGCCCTTGGTCCCTCCCAACGCCATACACTTGGCCGTCTGCTCCTAGCTCCAAACCGTGGCCATATTTATGATTGGGGTCGCTATGGAGGGTCACGACCGTTTGTGCCCATATTGGCATGCAGATCACCAAGAGCAAGAAGGCAAGAATCGTAAATCTTTTAAACATAGTCTTCAAGTTGCTTTTTGTAATTCGCCGAAAGAGAAAAGGTTTAAAGCCATTCATTGGGGAATTCAAATCAATTAAAAGATTCGTCGCAAATCAGACTCAAATTTGGGCTTGCGTGTCACACTTCAGGCACAACAAGGTACTGGTCATCATCGGCATCTGCCGAGGACCAAAATCTTGATAGAATTGATTGCATCCGATTTGGACGAGGTGGCTGATGCGAACGCGAGCCTACCACACCAGAGGCGTGCCTTCGATGACCCTGCGCACCGAGGCAACGGGTTCTAATTCCTTGTGCCAGCCACGTAGGGCTGTCCGGGATTGATGTCGAGCACGTTGCGCCAGGGCTGCACGAGGGAGCCCTCGTGCATGCATACCCAACGCTGACTTTCTTCCCATCCGGCCACGGTATTGCCATCGAGGATCACGTCACCCTTTTCAAAAATATATTGTCCTGTGCCAAACAACATTCCTGCCAAGAGATTGATATCCAGGTCGCGGCAATGGATTTGCAGATCGGGCAAACCCAAGGCCGCCAAGCCCAAGGTATCCATCACCACGCCGACATCGGGGCTGCCCTGCGGCTCGTCGATCCTAAACAAACGCACGTTCAAGGCCCCCAACAAGGGATTGTAGGCAAAACTATCGGGGGCATTGTCGAGAAACATCTGCCCCTCCACAAAGACTTTGCTGTGGTGCCAATGGATGCCCACCGGTTGCAACACCTGCGCCACGGCATACAAGACCCTCTGAAACAAGCCGATACGCTCTTGATAGGGCAGGCCCGAAGTCATCAAATCTGTGACAAGAACCGAGTGTTTGCAACCCGCCAAGCGTGTGCGCGCATCGCCAAACTGCCACGATTGCTGAAAGGACGGGATATAATTGGGTTCATCCACCACCGACTGCCCCGATGCACGATCCGCGACGAAAATGCAGATTTGAGCAGGCAGTTCACCCTCTGCAAAGATGATTTTCTGATCGGGAAAACGCATGACCATATTGCCCGACGACAATTCTGAAGCTTGCGCATCAGCACTTTGCATCAATTGTGCAGTCGGGAAAAAAGCTTGAACAGCAGCCATGATTTCCGCCTGCGGCAGAGGCGGCAGGGCCGTTTCAAAAAAGAGTTCGGCACCGTAGGTGATTGCAAATGGGTCTTCGAATCCGCCCTCTTCGTCCTCGCCTACGACTTCATTCAGCGCTGCGAGTTGCCCAGTTTGCTCTTCTGAGGGTAATTGCCCGAGGTCATCGACCATCGGGGAGTGGGCGTCAGTCTTGCCTAGCATTTTGTCGAGAAAGGATTTGATGCCCATGGGAATAACGGTTGCTTTTGGCTGCAAGTTAATTGATGAGGAAGATTTTGACACACTTTGTGGTACGCTCCCAGCAACTTTACTATACGCCACTACATTTTAGGAATGTGATTCCCATCGATTTCCGCCCAAACTGTGGAGGGGTTCAAAATATTGCCCCCCCCACAGTTTGGAAATAGATTTACAATTTTACAAAATCAGATGGCGGCAAGTAGACATGCTTCATTTGGGCATGCACTCCCTCAACCCAATCCCTACGTTATCCACACACCCTGCCCCCAATCACAAATTTGGCCTATAATTATCCACGGATGACCTTTGAGGTACCTCCGAGTTACTCCAAACTTACCACCGAGACAGCTCTGAGGCATCAAGCTGATCGCTCGGAGGTATCGCCGTGATACCAAAGAGCGATCAGCTTGACACCACAAAGATTTCACTGAGACAGCTCCGAGTTATCGAGCAGATCGACCACGGGTCTCGACGAGGTACCACAGAAGTCTCGACGAGGTGGCAACTTGGCATCCCGGTGATCCCTGAAAGGTGTCTCAGGGATAGCTGCGTCGGACCAATGAGATCGAGCAAACGTATCGTGGAGATACCAATTAAGTATCGACCATTCATCTTTGGGCTTACTCGGTGGTATGTTAGGGGTCGATCGGGCTTACTGCGGACTTTGGAGGCCCCTAGGTGCCGCTGAATGCATCGCTGCGAGAGACGATTTGACGCTGCATCTGAGGGGTCAATTGGCAATGGTGTGGCGCAGGAGGTGGGTGATGCTGTTCTCCAAGATTGGGCATCGCTTTGCTGCCAATCATGTTGTCGGATTGCGTTGCTGCGAGAGCCCGGTGCGCCCACTCGCCATGGGTTTGAGTCACTGCGAGTGACCGATACCATTCCATCCCCCAACATTTGCCGCACTCCAAAATCCTCATTACCTTCATTGCATGGTAATGGGCTGGCGTTGCATCTTGCTGTTGGCGATCATGTGTTGCATGTCGGGGCTTAGTGGGCAAAATACTTTGCTCCATTCGCTCGACGCATCCGCCCTGCCCGACACGGCCCGCATCGACCGCATCAATGACTATGCCTACACGCTCGTGAAGGCCAAACCCGACAGCGCCGACTCCTATGCGCAAGTAGCGATCGCCCGCTCCCTCGCAGCAGGCGGCTATGCCAAGGGACTCGTCAATGCGCACATGCTGCTCGGCATTCTGAACAAGGACCGCGGCTACTATGGCATTTCGGTTGAGAATTACCTCAAGGCCCTCAAGCTCGCTGAGGGCGCCGGCGACTCCCTGCGTGTCTCGGGCTGCCTCAACAACCTCGGCTCGGTCTACTACGAGCAAGGCAATTACCGCAAGGCCCTCTCCTATTTCCAACGGTCGCTCGCCATCGAAAACAAGATCGGCAAGGACAAGGGGCAGGCTTCGATCAGGCTGGTGAATCTCGGTGACACCTATTACAAGCTGGACAGCCTCGACAAGGCTGCGGCTTTCTATTACAACTCCTTGATGATTGAGGAGGAATTGAAAAACGAAGACGGCATGTTTTATGCCCGCCTCGGCATCGGCCGTGTGGATACCCGCAAGGGCAACCTGGGCAATGCGCGGGCCGAGCTCGACCGCGCGATCGACTACGCGCGCAGGCTGCAAAACCATCCCGGCATCTGCGAGACGCAGATCGCCCTTGGCGAACTCTTGTTGTCGCAGCAGCAGTGGGCCCCTGCCAAACTGATGCTCGACTCCGCGCTCACGAAGGCTAGGGAATTCCACTTCCAAGGCCTGGAAGTGCAGGCGCTCGGCAGCCTCTACAAGGTGCTCAAAGGCCAAAACGAACTCGCCGCAGCGAATGCGGTGCTGGAAAAGTTCTACGCCCTGCGCGAAAAACTCAATTCGGCGACGGTGAACAGCCGCATCGGGGAGTTGCAGACCCGCTACCAACTGGAGAAAAAAGAGCAGGAGATCGCCTTGTTTCAGGAGCGGGAACGCGTGCAAGAGACCAAAATGGCGAATGACCGCAAACTGCGGAACTTTCTGCTATTTAGCGTGTTGGTGACGATTTTGCTCATCATTTACAACAACTACCGCGCCCGCCGCGCAGACGATGCAAGCTAGGAAGTCCACATATTCCAAACATGCGCCGACCATCGGTGGCCTGCTATTTGGGCTGTACTATACGATTTGCCTTTATTATTTCGAGACCTTTTCAGCGGATGTATTTCTCAGGGGAGGCGAAGGTGGTGGCGGGAAGGAGTTGTTGCTGTATCTGCCCGTGGCGGTGATTTTGACGGTGGCGGCGGTCGTTTTGGGGAGGATCTTGTTTGGGGAATTGAAGCAAGGCGCTGCGCCGCGACCGGGTTGGATGCGCTGGGCGGCGATCCCTCTTGGCTTTTTTGTATCCACTTGGTCGGCATTGGCGATTTATGGCGCGGTGATGATCCATGATACCAATGCCACAAGCGAGTTTTTGTTGCGCTTGCTGATCTTCATGCTCATCGCGGGATTGCTACCGCTCCAAGCCGCATTGATGATCATTCCCCAACCAAAAGCGCGCAAGCGGGTGGCATTGGAGGCGGATGAGGATGCCCATGTGATTGCAGAGGCGGATGCGGAAACCAAAAAAATAGCAGGGGCGGATGCGGCGACCTTCATGCTCGTGATCGAGGCAAGTCAGGGTGAGCCACAATTCAAGATCGCAGCGAGCGAGCTCGTGGCGGTGGAGGCCGCCGACAATTATTGCAAATTTCACCACGTCAAGGACGGGCAGCGCAAGACAAAAGTTTTGCGCATGACCATGAAGGAGGCCGAGGAGGCCCTGCAAGGTGCCGAGCATTTCTACCGTTGCCACCGTTCCTTTTTGGTGAATGGCGCGATGGTGGAGGAAGTGCTCGGCAATTCCCAGGCCTATCGGCTGAAAATGCGCCATCTGGAGGAGCCTGTGCCCGTCTCACGCGCATTTGACGTGGAGCCGCTGCGCCCTCGGCGCGACTGATTTGAGTTATGATTTTTTCTTCAAATTCATCGGGAAAAGTGCTCTCGGTGCGTCGTTACATACTGGGTGAAGCACCTCGCAGATGGCAGCGATCCACAGGTCGCTGAAGGGCTAAAAATCAGGCCAACCATTCGCCCCAAGCCAGCATCCATTCACCCCAAAATACCCCCAAGAGCCACAAATTAACGCCATAGGCCACATAGGCAAGCATTTGTTCATTTACCTGCACAACTTCAAATTGTGATCGGCCATGACCTGTCTGCTGATCCGAATGCTTGTTTGTTGTTATGGAAAATGTCGTCCC
Source organism: Bacteroidota bacterium (assembly GCA_031424495.1). Classification (GTDB taxonomy): domain Bacteria; phylum Bacteroidota; class Bacteroidia; order J057; family JADKCL01; genus JADKCL01. The sequence goes on from JANPHP010000479.1 coordinate 7,548, forward strand.
TCCTTTCCTTCTTGGTTACTCGTCGTCCGCTGGACGCGATGCACACACCACGTGTTCGACTGGGTTTGCCGACGTCGCAGCAGCGCAGATTTTCAACTCCAATTTCGGCCATATTCGCCCGCCTGTCGCCTTCAACTTCAATCGCCAAAGTGTATGAAAACGTTTCGTGCCCAATTTTGCATGCTTTTTGCCATGACGCTGCTCTTGCTGCAAGCGCATCCTACCAAAGCGCTCACGGTCTATGTGAACGATGGCAGCCTCGTCGGTGATATCTATGGCGGGGCAGTGGGCAACAACCTCAACCCGGGCACCAAAGCGCTCCCACTGGCGACGCTGCAATTTGCCCTCAGCAACTTTGCATTTACTGGTGGCGACTCCATCCTCATCGATGCCGGCACCTATACCGATCAGATGCTTTCAGTTTCCTCGGGGGATGCGGGCGTTGTGATCAGGGGCGCAAGCAGGGCGCTTACGATCTTTGATGGCGTGAACCGCACGGCGCGCTGGATGATCGTGAACGGCAACAATGTAGAGCTCAGGTCCATGACCGTGAAGCGTTATGGCCACCCCACAGGTTTGGCTGGGCAAGCGCTCACGCTGCAAGACGCGACCGGCATGTTGGTGCAAGACATCATTTTTGACGACCAAGGCACCTCGGGCGGCGAGGCCACGATCTACATTGCGACGACCAATTCCATCACGACCTCGGCGACGGTCACCAATTGTGTGATTCAAAATACCAACGGCAATTTTGGCGGCGGCATCGACATCTGCGCCAATGCGCCGAGCGCCGTGCCCACGCTCACAGTGAACCTCAACGACCTGCTCATCGAAAACTGCGGCAAAAACCTCTTCAATGGCGGGGCCATGCTCATCTACAAGGGCCTCAGTGCCTTTGCAAGTACGCCGGCACCTGTGGTCGTCGCCAACAACTGTGTATTTGGCGCGCCCGGCCGAGGCAACCTCGCCCAGCGCGGCGGCGGCATCTATGTCGACAATGGCTCGACCCTCACCCTCAACGGTGCCTGCGTCTCCAACAACCAAGCCACCGACGTAGCCGGACCCGATGGCGGCGGCGGCATCTACATTATCGACGGGACCGTGAACCTCATTGACGGCATGGTCACCAACAATACTGCCAACACCGGAACAGGCAAGCAAGGCGGCGGCATCTACGTGCACAAACTCTTTTCTGGCACCAGCACCCTCAACATCAGCCAGACCGTGATTTCTGGCAACCAAGCCATCGACGGTGGCGGTCTGCACTTGGGTCGCTCGACGACCACCATGAAAAATGTGCTCATGTATGACAATAGCGCCACCGACGAGGGCGGCGCCATCCTCACCAATAACGCGCTCACCTTTCTCACGATGCACAACTGCACCGTGACGGAAAACACCACGACCTCGATCTCAGGCAGCCGCCACGGTGGTCTGCAAAACAAGACCATGGGATCGGGCACGCTCAAGAATTGCATCTTTTGGAACAATACACGCGCTGACATTGCGAGTGCATCGCTGATCACAGTGAGCTTTTCCATCATCGACAATGGCGGCGTGTCCTCGACTTATGTGAATGCCGGCAGCGTGCTCACGGTGGATCCACTTTTCATGAGTCCGGCGACGGATGATTTCAGGCTCATCAACGCGACCTCGCCTGCCGTGAATGCAGGCACCTTTGATGCGGGCCTAGCGCCCTTGGGCGACCTGGTCTCCACGACCCGCCTCGGCCTGCCCGATATGGGCGCCTATGAACTCTCAGCTTCGACGATCTTGCCGCGCGATTGCCCCAACCAACGCATCATCATTTTGCCCATCTTCATGACCTCATTTGCCTTGGAATGCGGGACGCAAGGCATGCTGGCGAGCTGGAAGGCAGATTCAGAAGCAGATGCGCCAGCATTTTGGATTGAAGGCAGCACCGACGGCAATGCCTATGCCCGCGTGAGTGCGGTGAGGCCAGCGGGTCGCCCCGCGCAATCTGGCGCCTATCAAATGACACTGCCGACCGCTTGCAATAAGTATCAATACTTCAGACTGGCGTCGCAAGACGCCGACGGGCAGACCGTGGCCTATTCGCAGATTGTGGAGCAAGCGCCTTGCAATGTGCTGGCGATGAACCTGCTCATTTATCCGACGATCGTGCATACGCACTTGAAATTTGAGCTGCGCAGCCCAGATGAGACTGCATTTAACATCACCGTCACCAATGTCGCGGGCAGGTTGATGCATCAAGGACAATTTGCATCTAGCAGCCTTTTGGTCGATCAGCTCGACGTGCAAGATTTTCCTGCCGGCATCTACTTTTTCAGGTTGCAAGATGCGCATGGAAATGTGGCAGTTCAACGATTTGTGAAGCAGTGAAAAAATAATCGGTGGTGCAACATCGGCTCGTTTCCAGCAATGGCGGCGAGCCGATTTTGTATTGGGCTAATCGACAGGCAGTGGCAAGGATGCCAAGGTCGGAATTCCTCCCTGCCCCCGAAATTGTGGTCAAGAAGCGCGATTCCCGCAAACAGAAATCACGTTGAGTACTCAATATCGCATACAATCATGCTTTCGAGGGAGTGCCTGTCAACTACTACTCTTTTGCTTTCGCCCTCACACGGCTGGTTGACAACATGTCGGCCGGTGTGCATAGGGCTTTGCCCTATGCTGGTGGCTTATGCCCTTACAGGGCTGTTGGCCAGCT
>JANPHP010000480.1:0-9266 GCA_031424495.1 Bacteroidota bacterium
CTCGATCAGATCGCCTGCGATATCGGTCTTGTCCATGGCCGCCTCTGTACCCTGTGCATTGTAGGTGTAGACTTCTGCGCCGCCAGGCAGGCCGTCGGGCTCAATGTATTGCAACCGCAACAATTTGCCTTGCGCATTATATGTGTATTGCATGCGGCGGTCGTGGCCCTGTGCATTCACCTCACGGTAATCCAGGAGTCTGCCGTAATCGTCAAATCGGTAATGGAGCAGAAAATCCAGATCGCCCGATTCTGAATATTGCTCGATGATCGCTGCCACGATCCTGCTGCCGCGCGCATCGTATGTGTATTCCTTTTTGGCCTCGATCTTGCCACTGGGCGAGAAGTCGTAAACGGTCGTCGGAAAACCCTCAGTATTGAATTCCGTGCGGCGCCTGAGGCTCTCGGCGGCCTTGTTATAGCTCAGGTAGCCAAAACGCAAGGTGGCTTTGAGGTTGTTTTTTTTGGCCATCGAGCGATCTGTTGCATCAGGTGCAACAAAAGGTTTGATCGGAGCAGCCTCGCCTTGCAAAAAGATGAGCTGCGCAGGCAGACTGCTCATCCTGCAAAGGCATACCAAAACGAGGAGTAGCTTGAAAGCCACTGGCTGTAAACGCGGAGAAATGAACGTCATCTTTCCTAGTGCTCGTCGGGTTTGTTTTCGTCCTCGAGCTTTTCGTCGTGGGAGCCGGGCTCCTCGACGGGTTCAGGCAGTCCAAGCTCGTGGTTCAAGTATTTTTTGAGATTGAAGATGTCAAGACGCTTGGCCATGATGCGCTTGTCTTGATCAAGCAAATAGATGACGGGCGTGCTGTAGATGTCGTAAAATACCCTGAAGTTGGTTTTGTTGCCGACATCGACTGCATTCGTGAAGTCCTCCATTCCTTTTTCCTTGATGAATTCCTTCCATTTGTCGATTTCCTCCTTGGTGGAGACCGCAAATACCTTCACGCCATACTGCTTGTAAGCTTTGTACAACTCGACCAATTGTGGCATTTCTTTTTTGCAATGCCCGCAGTCCCATGCCCAAAACACCAAGACGGTGTATTTGGCATCGACGCCATAGAGGCTCACTTGTTTCTCGTGATCGTCTTGCAGCACGAGATTTACCGCTTTGCGGTCGCAGGTATTGTAGAGCATTTTATAGTAGCGATCCTTGATCTTGCCGAGCTGTGTGCTGTCGACCCAAGTAGCTCTGCCGCTCACGTAGTAGGAGCCTGCCATGTGAACATAGATTTTGTCAAAGCACATTTGCTTTGAGTTGGACCACATGTTCGTGATCGTGATCACACAAAACTTGAACACCTCGGGGTTGGCTTGGGCGCGCACCATGATGTCCTCGATCGAGAGTATGATCGAGTCAGGGTGTTGCACGGTGAGCCTGTTCAGGTATTCCTTGATTTTGTTTTGGACGATCGGTGTGCGCAGCATTCTTTCGTCTGCGAAATCGACAAATTGGAGGTACTCGGATTTGTATTTCCTGAACTGATAGTTTTTGGCCTCCTCGGCAGACATGCCGTCGGGAGCCTTGGCGACCTCGGGCTCCTGCGAGGCATAGAGCAGTGTGGAGACAAACTTGCCTTTGTTGTCGCCGATGACTTTGTTGCGGTAGGTTTTTACGTCACCATCGAGCTTGAGCAGGGCGGCATCGACTGCGTCTTTGCAGGCTTGGTCCTTGCAATCTACTTTGGTGATCTTGATCGCTTCAGCCTCCTTTTGTTTGCCCTCGATAAATTTGAGGTAGTCAAAGAAGATTGTGTTTTCCACGGAGGTCTTCACCTTCATCAGGGAAACCATGTTGGCGAGGTCGGTTTCCAATGCCACTTTGGGTTCCACAGCTAGGAACTCAAAATACTTCATTCCTGGCACGACAAAAAGGTAGATTCCGGCATCAAGGTCTTTGCCCTTGAAGGTTACGAGCCCACCTTTGGGCACGACCACGGTATCTTTAATATACTGCTTGCTGCCCATGTAGTAGGCGAGCATGCAAGTATCACCTTCGGCTAGACCCTTGACCTTGAAACTATAGTCATAGGTCGCAAGCTTTTGGGCTGGGAGCCATGAGCCCAAAACCACCAACAACAAGAGCAAAAATCCTTTTCTCACAGTTGAAAATCTCATCATCTTTGCAATAACCTTCTTATGGTCAGCAGCGCAAATTTAAGACTATAATCATGAATTCATCCAATCCTTCATCAACAAAACCGACCAAATCCATGGACGGGCTTGCAAACACCGCGCCAAATGTTGATGAACTTGCTTTGCTGCAGATTTCGCAAGGGTTTCTGGATGAAATGCGGCAGGGTGGCAGTGGGAGCACGCATTTGTTGGCTTTGGAGCGCTTGGACCGTATGCAGCTCTTGCACGGTTTGGCGAACGACGCAGCCAAAAAGGCTTTTTGGATCAATCTCTATAATGCGTACAACCTATATGGTTTGTTGAAGGTGCCGATGACCGACGTCGCGAGCAAGCGCAGACATTTTTGGGGAAAGACGATCAAGGTTGCTGATTTTTACTTCAGCCTCAACGACATCGAGCATGGCATTTTGCGTCGCTCGCAGTTGTGGTGGGCGCGTGGATATGTACGCAATCCTTTCCCATCGGCGGTAGAACGGCTCTTGCGGTTGAATGCTGCTGATGCAAGGGTGCATTTTGCATTGAATTGTGGTGCCCGAGGTTGCCCGGCGATACGGTTTTATGATGTCGCAGAGATCGACGCTCAGCTCGAACTGGCGACGACCGCCTTCATGCTGACCGATGTGGATTGGGACGCAAATGCGAGCTTGATCTCGGCATCTTCTATTTTTAAAATGTATGCAGGCGATTTCGGGGGAAATCGGGGTATTCAGCAATGGATCGGCCGCTATCGCCCCGAAACCATCGGTGCTGGCAAGCTCGAGTTCAAGCCTTACGACTGGACGCCGCAGTTGGACAAGTTTCACCCTTAGTCTGCCTTTCGTGATGCGGTTGTTAGGCGGCGCTAAAAGCTTGCAAAATCATGGAGAAACCCCCTCCATTCTATGAATTCGACGAAATTGCCCAATAAGTTATGAACAGAATTGTTATTGAAGTGAAAGCCAATTGGTTGCGCGTAAGTGTTTGTTAATCAATAATTTAAATATCTAGTAAATGCTGCATGTAGCACTAAAAACACGAGTTATCCTCCATGATTCAATTAGGAGGCCATATTTGCGGATTTTACAAGCTGGGAAAAAGCACTACTTTGGACTCATAAATCCTTTTTTTAAACCACACATAGACTTTAGATATGAAAAACAGGTTTGATGAATTGAAGACATTGGTCACTGAATTGGAAGATGATTTCGCCAAATTCTACGAAAAAGGCAACAAAGCTGCCGGTACGCGTGTCCGCAAAGGCATGCAAGATTTGAAAGATCTGGCACAAAGCATTCGCGTAGAAGTTCAAAATGCCAAAAACGAAGGTTGATTTTCATTTGCCTTCCTGACCCCAGGCTAGGTTAATGTATAAAGCCCACTCATTAATTATTGTACCTCACCCACTTAGGTTAGAAATTATGAAAAACAGATTTGATGAATTGAAGTCACTCGTGATGAATTTGGAGGATGACTTCTCTAAGTTCTACGAAAAAAACAACAAGGCAGCAGGAACACGCGTGCGCAAAGGCATGCAAGACCTGAAAGAACTCGCACAAAGCATTCGTGTGGAAGTGCAGTCCGCCAAAAACGAAGGTTGATCATTCAACTTTTCGCTAAAAGAATAGAGGCCCCAATCGGGGCCTTTTTTCGTTCCTGCATTCCCCATACCTGCGCCAGGAAATCCTCTCAAATCCGTGGCAAGCAGCAAAAAATCTTGAAATAGGGGGGATCGGTCGAATGTAATCCTTGGGAATGTCCTCAAAAGGCGTAGCCGAGTGTTAAGCCTGCCCGCGGACCGATGCCATCAAACCGGAGGCCAGGATGTCCTATCGGGCGCTCGTTGCCATCACAGACGCTGCAAATGACACTGCGACGCGTGAACGAAGTGCTGTATTGTGGCCCTATATACAGGTCGAGCGAGATCCCTTGCTTGAAAATCCATTGGTAGCCTACCAAAAAACCCAAGGCAATCACATTTTGCTTCAAAACCGCGACGCCTGTCACTGGGCTTGGAGCGTCTGGGTCTTGTAGAAACGAGGCATAGCGCTCACGCGCGTACAGGTACTTGCAGAAGCTTCCGATGTACATTCCCTTGGGATTGGGTACGCGATTGAAGGCAATGTAATACCGGAACTCGGGCGTGATGCCAGCCATGAAGTATTGGATTCCATGCGGCAATGAATCAGCCTTGTACTTGAGTCGCGGCCCACCGATGTGCAAACCCAACTGCGCCGAAAACCTGGAAGTCAAGCGACGCTCCACCTTTACATTAAGGGTCGCGACAAAGAGGCTGAGCGGATTTACCTTGACGACCGTCGACGCACCCCGCACCTGAGCACCCACCTGCAAATGCATGCCAAGCAGGAGGGTGAAAAGGATTGCTACTGGAAAAATTCGCTTCTGCATTTCACCAAATTAAGTTCAATTTTAGCTGCCTAACAATGCTTGGTGACTTGGAGCGGCCGATTTCGCGTTTCCGGTCAAAAATGGCTATTTTTGAAGCTGATCTGATTGCAGTAGATGATGCAAAAAAACGCAACCACCATCCTGAGCAGCGGCATTTTGTTGCTGAGCTTGTTGTTCATCAACGCTTGCCACACGCGGCGCGCAACAGCGCCGGTCGCCGAGGGTTTGAGTTCAGCTACTTTTGTGGGCACCTGGGTAGCCTCGACGGTCGACATCGCGATCAGAGGCAAAAATGGCGGCGGGCCTGATGATGCAATCCATTTTGAAAGCAAGGCTTTGGCAGCCGACCAAGGGCGCAAGCCTGCGATCACGACATTTGCGGCAGATGGCGGGTACCGAGAGGAAACTTACAATTTGGGGGATTCACTGTTGCGATCCACCGTGGGATTTTGGCATTTCTATTCAGACACGCTCTTCATGCGGCCCGATGTAGACAACGGCCCCAAAATCGCCTTCAAAACCGAACTCAAGGGAAACGCCTTGCGATTGCTCAGCAAGGTCGATTGGGATGCCGATGGGAGCAAGGACGATGAGATGGCAGTCGTCCTGAAGCGCCCATAAAACATTTCGCTACTACAAGCCCATCGCGGTCGTGAGCAACATCTGTGCAAAATCTTGTGTATTGCCTTGCGCTTGCTCAAATGGGAGCCATTGTGGCTGTGCCTGAATACTGAGCACGCAACCCGCCTCTTGCGGATCCTGTGTGGGATCAGAAGACCTACAATCCATGGTAAACAGGCCCAGTCCGATTTGGGTGGCGATTGCTGATGCCCATTGCCCATAGCGGCTGTGCAGGCGCGCAGTGACATCCACTGCGTCGCCACCGCCTGCTGATGCGCTTTTGAGCTGCACCCATTGGTTTTGCGGCACCACTTCACTCAAAAAGACGGATTGGTCACGCAGCAGTTGCCGCGTGTCTGCATCGATCTCCACGATATCGCTTCCCTCAGCCGCCTTGTTGTGGACGTCGATGAGCTCCTCCAGCGTGTGCACGCCGTCGCCTTTCAGCTTGAGCGGGCTGCGCAGGATGGCAGCAACCAATTTGCCGCCGATCACCAACAATTGCAGGTCCTCGCCGTCGACTTGCTCCTCCAAGAGCCAAGTGGCAAATTCGTCTGCAAAAGTGTCTAGGTGCAGCTCTAGCTCGGTGAGTGTCTTGATATTGCTTGCGACACCATAGTTTTCCTTGCTGAATGCGGGACGGCTGCTGTACACTTTGCCATCTTTCCAGAAACCATCCAACAGACTCTGCAATTGGGCGGCGCTAGTGGTTTCACTTTCCAGTTTGAAAAACTTGCCTTGCGGCGTCGGGATCCCTAGCTCCACGAGCAGGTGACGGGTGATCGACAGACTTTCACAAATGGTGGTAGCCAGCAAAGGCGTTGAACCCAAAGCATTGCCTTCCAGCACAACTTCGTTCCTTCCATGCCGACTGTACCTCACGGCATCAACCAACCATGCGCTTGAGAGGTCTTCGGTTGCGATTCCCAATTGGGCGGCTGTTTGCAATAGCTTTTCTTGATGCGGGTTTTTCATGGATCTGGGGGACTAGGGGTAAACAGGTTGCTGAATTGGGGAATGAATCAATGATCAAGCAGATGTATGGCCGGGATCGACAATGTCTCGTTGGGGACCATTTGGAACCCTGATGAGTTGCACCGCCACGATCGACAAAATGCAGTAGGCGGTGAAATAGAAAAATCCACTGCGCAACTCGGCAGATAGATTTTCATTGGTCTTGAGGGAAAGGAATGCAATGAAGATGGCGACAACAAATACGTCAGCCATGGACCACTTGGAGATGATGCCTACAAAGTGGTGGGTTTTGGACGTCGCGCTGCGGCTAGGGCTCAATGCGACAAACATCATCGCAACCGCTTTGGCGATCGGCACCAACACACTAAACAATAGAATGAGAAACGCAACAAAGCTGTGTCCGTTTTCATTGAGGTCACCGATCGTGCCAATAATACTCCTTGTCTGGTTCAGCACTTCTTGGCTACCCAAAAATGGTACGCTAAATGAAGCGCGCAAAGTGAGCAGGTCGTTCATGAGGCCTGGCACGAGCAGCACTACCGAAATCAGTAGCAGCACAAACCCGATCTTATTCCTTAAGTCCATAGTCTTCATATCGCCGAAGTTCGGGATTTGCGATTGGATTGCAAAACGCAGTTTGCCGCAGTGATTGGAAACCAATATTGCTATTCGGCGTTTCCGCAATGGCCTTTCTTGTCAAATGAGCACAAAAAAAATCGGAGCGACCACCTTTCGGCGATCACCCCGTCCTCGTATTAAATTCTTGAAGAGTCCGTAAATACTGTTTTAGGGGATGCTCACTGCGATCACCTTGCCATTGCGCACGAGTTTGAACTCGACGCGACGGTTGTTTTGGCGACCGTTTGCATCATCATTGGTGTCCATAGGAGCGAGCTCACTGAAGCCTTTTGCAACCAAGGCGATGTTGGTGAGGCCCTTCTTTTGGAGGTAGTCATAAGCCGACTGCGAGCGGTTTTCTGAGAGCTGCTGATTGTAGTCCACCGAGCCGATTGCATCGGTGTGACCCAAGATTTCCAGCGTTACATCTTGGTGACGTGCCAAATAGAGCTCCAAGTTGTTCAGTTGGGATTTGGAAACCTCCCTCAAGTTGAACTTGTCAAAGTCAAAGTAGATCGTGTGGAAGTCCAATGCCTTCAATTCAGCAATGAAGGCTGCTTCATCGGTAATGGAGGCTGCAATTTCTGCATTTGCCTTGATTTCATCCTTGCCACTGAGGATAGCATCAGCTTTCAGTGCGTCTTTGCCACTCAAGGGCGCTTCATTTTTAAGGGCATCCTTGCTCACTTCCATCGTAGTCGGGGCATCACCACCCTCAGGGCTGTCAGCAGCAACCATTGCATTGAATTCAATGCCTTTTGGATTGTCAAATCCAGCTACACCTCGTGGCGTCGTGTGGTCGATTTTGACGCCATTCACGCCTTCACGCAATTTCACAGAGCTCAATACAACTTCTTCATTCTCAATCAAACGCAACTCAGTCCTACGGTTATATTGGCGGCCATTGTCATTGTCATTGGTCTCCATCGGGCGATTCTCGCTGAAATGATCCATGAGAATGCGACTTGGGTCGATGCCTTGCTCAATCAAGTAGGCGCGTGCATTTTTCGCCCGGCGATTAGAAAGGTCGATATTGTATTCAAAGGAGCCGAACCAATCCGTATGGGAGAGCAATTTTACCTTGAGATTGCTGTTTTGCTTCATCAGTTCGATGGCCCTGTCAAGCTCTTGGGCCGCGTCTTCTCTAATGAAATCCTTGTCAAAGTCGTAATAGACGTGTTGAATCTCCACGCGCTGCTTTGGAACGTCAGCCGAAAGTGGCAGTGGCTTGTCCAAAAACATGTTTTTTTCCATGAAGACGTCTTCGTCCTCCAACTCCGGAGTTTTCAATTCAGCGGTGGTCGGGAAATAGCCGTCTGCAACGACAACCAGCGAATAAGTGCGCTGCGGCTCAAGCACGAAATAGTACTTGCTGGAATCCATTCCGGTCATGACCGAGTCCAAAACCTCATTGGTCTCGATATCGACCAATTTCACCATGGCTTTGAGGGTATCGAGGGTCTTCACATCACGCACCAAGCCGGCCACCTCGACGACGTGATAGCGGCGAGGGTAGGGGTAGTAGGGGAATGAGATGTGGTAGATGTCTTTTTCGCCGTAGCCACCTTCCATGCCACTCGTGTAGTAGCCGCTTTTGCCGTCTTGTGACAACACAAAGTAGATGTCATCATCGGGCGTATTTACGGGAGCGCCCATGTTGAGCGGTTCATTCCAGCCATTGGTGGCCTGCTCGTCCATTTCGGTCACAAAGATATCGAATCCGCCCATCGAGCCAGGGCCGTTGCTGGAATAGTAGAGCGTTTTGCCATCGGGGTGGAAATAGGGCGCGTCTTCGTCAAATGCAGTGTTGATGTCGGAGCCTAGGTTTTTGGGATCGCCCCATTTGTTCTTGCCTTCCCGCTGAACCATGTAGATGTCTCTGCCACCGAAGCCACCTGGGCGGTCGCTGGTGAAAAACATGATGCTGCTGTCTGCGCTTTGGCAGATGGAAGCCTCATAGTACTTGGAGTTGAGCGGGCGCTCGACGGAATGTGGCTCATGCCATTTCTGCTCCTTTTGATCGAATTCGGTGACATAAAGGCCACCAGCCTTTTTGTGGCGATAGATGTACAGGGTTTGGCCATCGGCCGTTAGCGAGATCGTCGCATCATGACCTGCTGCATTCACTGGGCGATCGATGTTGACACCTTCCGTCCATTCGCCATTCCTTTTGTAGGCAACGTAGATGTCCTCGTCATAGAAGTAGGCTTCCTGCTTTGCACCAAGGCACTCTGGACGACGAGCGGTGTAGAGCAACACGGAATCATTCGCGGAGATAACTGGACTATGCTCAGAAAACTCGCTATTGATACGGTCGCCCATGTTGGCGATCTTGACCTGCTCTGCATCTGCCTTTTTGGCCAGCTTCTTCGCATACAAGCACTGCGTGATGCGATTGTTGACCCAGACATACTCAGAACTTACCGGCTCATAGCGCTCCAAATCCTTGCGATAAGCGTCGACTGCACGGTCGAAATACAAGTTGTAGTGCAGCGTGAGGCCATACCAGTAATAAAACTCGCGATCCAC
>JANPHP010000481.1:0-10691 GCA_031424495.1 Bacteroidota bacterium
TTCCACCGTCAGCTTGGGACAGCCTTTGTTGTCGGCAGGACCAGGCGTGTTGGGGCAGTCGTCGACGTTGTCGGTTACGCCGTCGCCGTCGAGGTCACCGTAGGGGCAACCTTGGTTTTCTTTAGGACCAGGGGTGTCGACGCAGCGGTCTTCGCGGTCGAAGACACCGTCTTTGTCAAGGTCACCATAAGGACAGCCGAAGTTGTCTTGTGGGCCGAAGTCGTCGACGCACTTGTCTTCATTGTCGTAGGTGCCGTCACCGTCGGTGTCTGGGCAACCTTTGTGGGCTGCATCACCAGGCTTGTCTGGGCAGACGTCTTGGCTATCCAAGATGCCATCACGGTCGCGGTCTGGGCAACCGTTGGTGGCAATCGGGCCGGGCTCATCTGGGCAAGCATCTTTGCTGTCTTGCACCTTGTCACCGTCGCGGTCTGGGCAGCCTTGGAACTCGGCCAAGCCGGGCACGTCTACGCAGGCGTCGAGCGAGTCCACGATGCCATCGCCGTCGGTGTCTGGGCAGCCGCTGAAAGCAGCCAAGCCGGGCACATCTGGGCACACATCTTTGCTATCGATGATCTTGTCACCGTCGCGGTCTGGGCAACCTTGGAATTCAGCCAAACCGAAATCATCTGGGCAAGCATCTTCTTTGTCGATGATACCGTCTTTGTCGCGGTCTTTTTGCTCGCGACCAAAGGTCAGGTTCAAGCCTGCATGCACGTGCGCTTGACGCACCGACTGCGGTGCAAACGCGGCCAACACGTTGTCGGTCACGACATAAAGTTGCACAGGGCCGCCATTGACTGAAAAGCCAAAACCGGGATTCAGGATGCTACGATTGGCATAAGACCAGCTTGCAGACAGTTGCAGCACACGACCCAATGCTAGGTTGTAGGACGCAGTGACCGTAGGGCGGAATGTGCCTTTGTAGACTTCGCCGCTGAAAAGGATGCCAGCATTCATCTTGTCGTTGATGAGATAGTTGGCGGCCAAGTAAAAGCGGGGAATCGTAGGTGCGTTGTAAGCATTGTAGCTCGTGTCTGGGGCAAAGGTGCCTTTGAGTGAATCTACGATGGCAGTCGACAAAGAGTCAAAATAGTTGCCGTTGATGCTGTCGCCTTGTGGGAAATCGGTAATGTCGATGCCCTCAAAGGTGAATGTAGCACTGTTGGAGTAGAAGTTGACGGGGGTGTCTTTCCAGCGAATGAAGCCGAGGTCGACGACACTACCTGAAACACGCACCTTCTCAGGAACCACTTCCCAGCTGAAACCGAGGTCAGCTCCAAAGCCATGATTTTTGCCAAAGAAATAGCTCGTCGGCGCAGTATTGGAAGGCAATTCATTGGTAGAATCACCATCAATTGCATTGCCAATCGGGCCAGCCGCATTCACCTGGAAATCAGAATTGGCGGTCAGATTGAAGAAGTTAGCATCCGTAAACAAGGAAACGTCGCTCCTTGATGTATAGATGTTTGCGATGCCGTTGAGGTATTTCAATTTACCGCCGATTTTCAAGCGGCCGTCATCAAAGATGTCGCGGGTGTAACCCACTGCATACTCGGTGTAGGAGCCTGCGTCGACGCCCAAGCCTTTGAAACTAGCCGTTTGACCCAAGAAACCGCCATTGCCTTTCCATGCCAAGGAAAAGAAGTCCTTGGGATAGGTAAAGCGGCCATAGGTTTTGGAAGTTGCATTGAAGCTGATATAGGCCTTGCCAGTTTTGAAGCCAAACGACAACAAGTCGGTTTGGGCATTCACCATCAACAAGTTCTTATCCGCCAGTTTGCTCAGCATGTTGTCCACGGTGAGCGTGAGGGAGTCGTCTGTGCCCAATGCCACAAGGTTTTTCAACGCAAAACCACTGTTCACAGCTTGGCCATAGATCGAGGAGATCACCGGAAGCCCGATGTTCACGCGGGTAGGTGGCGTGAGGGCCGGGTTTTGATACATGGACTGTGGCACCCAGTTCATGTTGTAAAGTGTCAAGTCGGTTTGCGCAAAACCTGCAGAGGCAAGGCACAACATGACCAGCACCAGAAATTTATTTTTCAGTTGCATTTTATATTCTATTTCTAATATCTGTTCAATGCGAATCAAGACCCTGTGGATCAGAGTTGTACCTTGTATTTGATCTTCACGATCACTCCGAGGTAGAGATCGAGCTCATAGTCAGCAAAGACCTGCACGTTGCGTGAGCCTGCATCGAATGTATCGACCCATCCACGCGATACAATCTGCGTCATTTTGTTGAGCTCCAGCTTCTTGAGCATTTCGCGGGTAAGCGTGATGTCTAGCGTGGTGCGCTTCTTGTTGGTTTGATCCACGCGGCCGTTGCCGCCAGGCGTTGGGGAGGCAAATACCACACCACGCGTCGTTGGAAACAAGGAGTCGATCGGCACAGGAGTTCCGACAAAATTCGGATCGACCAAAGTTGAGTCATAGAAATAGACCTGAGCCTTGGCGTCGGCTGGGAAGCCGTTGTCGATCGTGAGGCGGAAAGTCACCGACTCAATCTCCTGAATGTCGCCTTGGATCGGGAAGATCTGCACTGCTGCGGTGTCAGACTTGGCAAAGTCGACGGCAGTACCGTCAAAAGGCAGGAACACTTCCATGTCCAAACCGATTTTGCTTGTGTCTTGGAACCAGTTCACGTTGGCGCCGCCTTGTGGGTTGGTCAGGGCAGATACTGTGTAGAACAATTTGGTTGGAGACAATGCAGCGACGGGGACGATATTGGAGTTGGTGCGGTTCAAATCAAAAGTGGTGGTCTGAATACCGCCTACAGTTGCATTGTGACCGATCGTCGGGTTGGTCGTGAGTACGCCCGTCAATGGCAAGGTGCCGTTGATCGTGGAGTTGAAGTCGAGCTGAGGCACGTTGAGCTGCACATCTGCGCCCACGCCATTGTTGAACTTGGCCTTCACACGTGGATCATTCCAGTGAATGGTACCGTCCTGTTGGTTCTCAAAGAAACGAATGCGCACCTCGCTGGCTGGCACGCCAAATGACTGCTGCTTGATGTCGCCCAAAATCAGCGAAAACTGTGGGTTGTTCACGGCGATTGTCACATTCATCGGGTCGAGTGGCGCTCCTGTGCCGCTAGATCCTGAGATGGAGGCGCTCATAATTGCACGAATGTCGTTGAAACCCTGGGCACCTTGGGTGAGATCCAGCGTTTTGCCCGCCAAGGGCAGGCTAAATGTGCCACCGTTAGTCACCGTCATGGTCCCTGAGGGAATCAGACCTGGAATGGTGAGGTTTACCGTCGTCGGGTAGGTAAATGTAGGATTCACCGTCAAATCCAAGCTACCACCCTTAAATGTGATGCTGTTAATCTGTGGCACCGACGTGAAAGTGCTCAGGTCGAGCGGCACATCATAGGCGATGGGACCGACATTCACATTCCCACCCAGTGCCAATGTGGCCGCATCTCCTGGCAACAATGGAAATTGTGTGGTGGTGCTTTGGCTATTCAGTACCAAGACATTCTCTGCCGAAACCGAGAAGATGTTGCCAAAATAACGCAGCGCCAAGATGCCGGTCGTGTCGATCACGATCACATCTTGGTCATTGAACCTGCCGAGCACTTCTTGCACCGTCACCGTAGACTTGATCAAGGGGACTGCCAACTCTGGGTTCCAAGTGGCATCCTTGATACGATCGGGTTCGAAATACTCCTTTTTGCAGGATTGTAGGGATAGCATCCCCACGAGTAGCAAGCTCAAGCAAGCAAGAAGCCAGGAGGGGCTGGCAACGCCAATACGCATGTTCCTGTTCATAAAGGGTAAAATTACTTTTGGTATTAAATTCAAAACTGTTGCAAAATTAAGTTTTTAGCGATCATTCCCACATCAATTCAGAAAATAGGAGCAAAATCACAAAAATCCATCCATCGGGACGGGAATCGCTCCACATTTTCTGGCGCACGCCATCACAAGCTCCGCCATTGGAGGGGCATGATGGCCGAAACAAATACATCAGCTTCTTCTTCTGTCGGATTTTCGACCATTGCGCCGATTTTCCCGATGAAAGCAGTCGGCCTCAATCTACTTGTTGTACCGCGTTTCAATGAACTGCACCTGCCCGTAGGCTCCGGCATAAGTGGTGATCAAGGCTCCTGCCCCGCTGCGCAGCTCCACCTGATCCAAGCTACCGAGCAAAACCCGATTGAGCGTAGCATCCACGCCCAGCGCCGTGTAATTGCCTCCCACGAGCTGCCCAGAGAGGTTGCCAGTGCCGGGGAAATATTCATACAAGCCTTGGTCGGTCAGTATCCAAACCCGCCCATTGGCAGTCACTGCATCCACAATGGACTCATTGAGCGACAATTCCCAAGTGGCACCTAGGTCCAGACGATCCACGACGGTGATTTGGCCCTGACTCCCAAGATTGCCGACGACGAGCAGCTGAGCATCGTCGATCTCGCAAATCTCCATGATCGGCCAATCGGTGAGCAGGGTCGCCTGTAGATAGCCCCCATTGACATCATAGGCATCGAGCTTTGTAGGCGTGCCGAGCACGCCCTGCAGACCCATATATACATGATCACTAGTGGCAAGAATCGCCGTGCCAGGATGCAATGCTTCATCAAAGCTTCCAGTCAATACACCATCAAAACGGTTCCTGCGCAGGTAGCTCGGTGCCTGCAGCGAGGTGTAATAATGGCGGCGGTTCATGCTGATGCCCGTGAACGTCTCGGTGCCCACCCCCAAAGGCAGATCATATTGAAATACAGGATCCAAGCCATCCATCGCCCAAGCACGCATAGTCCCTGGCACCGACTGCACTGCGACCAGTTGCCCATTGCGGTTATCGGCGAGCAAGTCGGTGAGGCTCACCAAGCCGCTGGGACCCGTATGCACCACACCAGCGGTATCGAGCGCATGGATCGCTGCGCCTGAACTCCCTTGCGTGCCTGCCCAGTAGGCGCCTAGGTACACAAGCGGCAGCGCTTGTACACTCACCTGCGTGAACGCCGAGCCGATATTGCCGGCGCCATCGAGGCCAGACACCTTCAAGGTGTAATTGCCAGCGGGCGTGTATCGATCGCCCGCAGCCATCTTGAAACTGAAGTCATTGCGCAGTCCGCTCACATTCAAGGCCTGCGTCTGCACGACGACCTCCGTCGTAGTTTCATAAAGGATAGCTGTCACCGATGCCAGCCCTTGATCATCTTGTGTGATGCCAGCGATCACAAACTCGCTGTCTGCAACGATACTGAAACCGTCGATGGGTGAGGACAGTGCTACCGATGGCGCATCATTGTCTACCTTCTTGCAGCCCAGCCCACAACCTAAGATCGCGATCAAGATCAGCCCACAACTCATTCCCTGCATTCGATACATCCCGATCATCTCGCCTTGCGATTTTGGTAATGGATTGAAGTTAACGATAATAAAGAAGATCACCAAATGCTACGCCCAGGCAAGAGTGATTATTCGACAGAAATTCAAGCATTTGCAATAATTTTTTATCCCACAAGGGGGCGCGGCCTTATTTTTTAGGCAATCTTTTTTTGTTCACATCGCAATTTCAAAACCCCTCCTAGCGACGTCCAAAGCCACATCATTTATGCACACGATGTGGACATTATCCCGATATACATGCTCCATTTTTTGTCGTAGATTCAAAATGAACGACTTAAGATTTTCTTCACATCGCCATAAGAGAAATGTGGAAAATATGGAATTAAAACTTCTCCCTACCTTTGACCAGAGGTTTTCCAACCGGCCTCGCAACACAGTCGCTCATGAGTGATCAATATACCCCGGAAGGCGTACATTTCGCGCCCTCCTCAGAATTTTTGTCGCGTAAAAACAAGAACGTAGTGCCACAAGCACTCCGCCCCGGCCGCATTCCACCCCAGGCTTTGGAAATGGAGCAAGCTGTGCTCGGGGCCCTACTCCTAGAAAAAGACGCGCTCAACAAGATCGTCGACGTCGTGCGCCCCGACATGTTTTACAAAGAGGGCAACAAGCTGATCTATGAATCGGTCAATCAGCTGTTTCAAAACTCTGAGCCCATTGACTTGCTCACGGTCAAGAATCACCTGAGCCATACCGGCATGCTCGAGGCCGCTGGCGGCGTCTATTACCTCACCGAGCTCACGAGCAAGGTCGCCTCTGCCGCCAACATCGAGTACCACGCCAGGGTCATCGCGCAAAAATACCTCATGCGCGAGCTCATCAAGATCGGCGATACCGTCGTGAATTCGGCGTTTGACGAAACCACAGACGTCTTTGACTTGCTCGACCGCACGGAGCAGGAGCTCTTTTCGCTCTCAGAGACCAACCTGCGCCGCAACTATATGGCCATGAGTGACCTCGTGGTGACCACGCTCAAAAAACTCGAAGCCGTGCAAGGCACCGAGGGCGGTGTGACGGGCGTCGCCTCAGGATTCAGTTTGCTCGACCAAATGACTTCGGGTTTTCACCCAGCCGACCTTGTCATCATTGCAGCACGTCCCGCCATGGGCAAGACGGCCTTTACCCTCTCCATGGCCCGCAACGCCGCCGTGCGCTTTGGCACGCCGACCGCATTCTTTTCCTTGGAGATGGACGCGCCGCAACTCGTGCAGCGTCTCCTCTGCGCCGAGGCCGAGGTCGACGCCCAAAAGGTGCGTACCGGCCGCCTCGAACGCTACGAATGGGAGCAACTCACCAGCCGCATCGGTGCGCTGAGCAAGGCGCCACTCTATATAGATGATACGCCCGCTTTGTCGATCATGGACCTGCGCGCAAAAGGTCGCAGGCTCAAGGCCGAGAAAAACATCGGCCTCATCATCATCGACTACTTGCAGCTCATGACCGGCAACGTCAAGTCGGGCGGCAACCGCGAACAAGAAATCGCTGGCATTTCCCGAGGTCTCAAAGAACTCGCCAAGGAGCTCAGCGTTCCTATCATCGCGCTCTCGCAGCTCAGCCGATCGGTTGAGACACGTGGGGGCGACAAAAAACCAATGCTCAGTGACTTGCGTGAGTCGGGATCGATCGAGCAAGACGCCGACATGGTTATGTTCCTTTACAGGCCAGAATATTATGGCCTCACGACGTATGAAGATGGCAGCTCCACGCAAAACGTTTGCGAGGTCATCATCGCCAAGCAACGTAGCGGTCCTGTGGGCGACGTGAAACTGCAATTCATCAAGAAATTTGCCAAATTCTGCGACCTCGACGACTACCAAGCCGAGCAAAGCCTTGCACAACAAGGTTATGGAGCCGGCAACCAAGGCACCATCACGCGGCAGTCGCGCATCAATGAAGACGCCCCCGCAAACGGTGGCGGTGGTGGCGATTTCTTTCCATTTTGATGCAGGGGGATGAAGAGAGGGGGCTTGCCTTTTCCAGTGAAATTGCTTATTCTTGATCAAGATTGGATTGAATATGAAGGAAGTACTCTTTGCAATACCCGACCAGAAGTACAATTACTTCATGGCACAAATGGAAAAGCTGGGATTTTTGGAATTCCGACAAGATCAGTTTGAAATTCCCAAGGAGTATCAGGAAGAGATACTGCGTAGGGAAGCCAATTCCTCCGACGAAGATTATGATGATTGGGAGGATATCAAGGATTCCCTTGCTCATCAGAAATGAAGTTTCGAATAAAAATTCACAAAATCGCACAGGCCGAAATCAAGGATGCGATTTACTGGTACGGTCGACAGCAGCAGAGTCTTGGTGAGCAATTTGAGGCCACCGTGAAGGACGCCGTCGACTTTCTTTCAAGTTTCCCCTATTTCGCGATCCGTTATGGAAAATACCGCTGTAAACAGGTAGGTTCCTTTCCTTATCTTCTGCATTTTTCGATTGATGAAGAGAAAGGAATTGTGAAGGTGCATGGCCTCAAACAGACTTCCCGCGACCCAAAAAAGACTTGGAAAGATGAGGCCTAAACAAGAAGCCCGAATCTACCTTGGATAAATATTCCAATCGCACATCGATGAAGTGCACAGACGCAAAGCGATGTATGCGAGAGAAGAATTTTGACCATGGGAAGATGTGATTGCTCGGCTTGAAAACCGTCGTAAATGAGATATCAGGTATTAGTATCACCAGCAGCTGAAGATGATGCAAGTGATTTAGAAGAGTGGTATGAAATGAAAAAATCAGGATTGGGACTACGTTTCACAGCTTCAGTTCGTGGAAGCCTAACAGCTCTTACGACATTACTAAATCCGGTATGACAATATCCGATCTAAGCCTCTCGACGGATTTCCGCAGGTTATTCATTTTTGGGTCGATGACGAGGCAAAAATCGTTGAGGTCCTAGCAATCCTTCATCCTGCCCAAGATCCTCGCAACGGATCCAAAATATGGTCTCGCTAATCAAACAGCAATCTCCCTCATTACCCTACAACGCAAAATTCACCCGGTAATAAACGATCGGCAGGCACCAGAAGGGTGCAGAGAGCCGAAAATTTGATCGCATTTCTTTTTCTGCCTTACAACGACTAGATTGGTGTGGTCAACTATTCGTGAAACCAATGAAACCGTATCTTTTTTGCATCTGCCTTGCAGTGAATAGTCTATTTTCATTGCACCTCAAAGCCCAAACAGTGACCAATGGCTCTGTCACGGGTGCACCTGCCGCCAACTCAGGCATTGGCGCAGGCAATGCCGCAGGGTGGACGGGGTGTGGGTTCTCCCCTGATTTGTGCAACACCACATTTCCCTCATACTCTGGCAATTCGCAAGTAGCGAGAATTAGCTCCCCCGACGGTGGCACTTGGCTCGGCATCGCGGCTTTGGGCGAGTGCGCACAGACCACGATCACCGGCCTCACCCCCGGTACGGCCTACAACCTACGGTTTTGCGGCGCCAATTTCGGCACGGCGGCCCTCTTCAACGGGAGCCCTGCTGCGCCGGTGGTCAGCGTCGGCGCGGCGAGCGTGACCTTGAGCATTCCACAGGTCGCCAACACTTGGAATCCCTACCAATTGATCTTCACGGCGACGGCTGCGACCATGACGCTGGTCTGTTCGATCCCGAGCGGCAGCAATTCCTACGCATCGCTCGACGGTTTCAACCTTACGGGCGCGCTCTGCAATCCCATCATTTTACCCATCGATTTTTTGCGCTTCGATGGCGAGTTTCGCGACTGCAAGGTCGTCTTGGATTGGGAGGGCCCCGAGACCGAGATTACGAATGCCTACGAGGTGCAACGCAGCGCCGACGGCGAGCTATTTGAGACATTGGATAAGCTGCAAATGGATGGAAAAAAGACGGCGCATTGGGAGGACAAATTCCCCTTGGAATCAGCTTTTTACCGCATTCGCATGTACAATGAAACCGGCCGCGTCGCAGAGTCGCCCATCGTGCCGATCATTGGGAAATGCGAAACGCCGACCGTGATCGTGCTCGGCAATCCAGTGATGCATTCTGATATTGCGCTGCTCAAGTTTACCGCTCAAAAAAGCACCGTCCGCATTTGGCTGATCGACGCAAGTGGCCGCGAGGCTGGACGGTATGAGATGACGACGATGGCGGGATCCTGGAATGAATTTGCAATGCCTGTGCAGGACCTGCGTGCGGGTATCTATGTAGTGCACACGAGCGATGGCGCGATGGCTCGCATGGTTGTACAATAGCCTCACCAAGCAGAGACCGCCTGCGGGTGACTTGTTTTTCACCAAAATCAGTTGATCAAAAATGCAAATGACTTGGGCGAGTCAGGTCATTGTATGCCCAAATCCATAACATGACCGGTCAGGCTATGCGGGGGTTTCGTCACGATCCCTGATCGTGACCCTGCGGCCCCTCCTATCCTGCTCGCATCACAAGATTCACTGAGGGCAAGTTAGGAAAATGCCCTTGCCAACCACTCTCCTATCCATTCATTCCATTGATTTGCCAGCGGTAACGAGTGATGCGAAAATTTGGCGCATCAGTCGTTGTGCGCGTCATCTCCGACGCGTAAGTGTTTAGCGCCGCACAAAAAAGGCTAAACAAAATGCAAAATTCGGTGTTATGAGAAGCATAATCGAGAAGAAGATGCAAAATTATTTGATCATTGGGGGTTCAAGCGGCATAGGGAAGACATTGGCCCATCAACTTTCCCAAAGTGGGCATCAGGTCTTTGCAACCTACCACAAAACAGAACCCGATCTAGATAGCCCGAATCTGCATTATCATCGATTAAACGTATTGGATGACCTCCAGTACTTGGATTTCTTGCCCGAGGAATTGGCAGGCGTGGTCTATTGTCCAGGTAGCATTATGCTCCGGCCATTTGACAGGATCAAACATGTTGATTTCGAAGCAGATTATAAACTCCAGGTCATTGGAGCCATCAAGATCATCCAACTTGCCTTGCCGAGATTGAAGAAATCCAAAAATGGAAGCATCGTTTTGTTCTCGACTGTCGCTGTGCAGACAGGGATGCCCTTTCATACGCAAGTAGCCGCCTCCAAAGGTGCCATAGAGGGCCTCACAAGAGCATTGGCAGCGGAATTGGCACCTAAAATTCGCGTCAATTGCATCGCACCCTCTTTGACCGATACTCCATTGGCATCGTCCTTGCTCAATACCGATCAAAAACGGGAAGCCAATGCTTTGCGCCACCCTTTGAAACGAATTGGAGCTGCGACCGACATTGCCAACATTGCTGAATTTTTGCTCTCAGAAAAAGCAAGTTGGATCACAGGGCAAATTATGCATGTTGACGGAGGCATGTCTTCCCTCAAAAGCTAGCCTTGC
>JANPHP010000482.1:0-26773 GCA_031424495.1 Bacteroidota bacterium
CAGCTGATAGGCCGCAAGGTCGAGCGCCCTGCCAGATTGGTTGATGAGCACGATGTACTCGCCTTCGTTGTATTCCTTCCCGGTCGGGAAGTCGTCGCCAGTCTTGGGGGAGTCGTAAAAAATCTCGCCTATCACCAGCGCATGACGGCCCGCCGGATCGCCCGTCGGATCCTCATCACCAACGTCCAACAGATAACGACTCAGTTCCACGCCATTGAGGTCCATGCCCAGGCGGTCTGCGCCGTAAATGGGGTGCTCCTTGCACCTTGTCACCCGAAAGCCATTCTCGACTTGCCGCTCATAGACCGCCATTTCATTCCCCTGCGGATCGCGGACATACCACTCGTCCTTCACCGCGCCGCTTGCGAGGGTCACGCGCTTGTGGATGCGGTTGCCGGTGCCGTCATACCAGAATTCCAGCTCAGGATCCGTCGAACCCGGCGCACGCTCCACCTTGCGTACCTTGTTGTGCAGGTCCCAGTCGATGCCGGCTATGCCCTCGCTCGGATCGCTGATGAGGTTGCCGATCGCGTCATAGACATAATTGCCAGCCGATTGCGTCTCCAAGTCGGCAGTCGCATTCCCGCTCGGCGCGAGGTCGCTCACGTGGTCGAGTTTGTTGTGCTGCTTGGGATTGTTGCCCGCGCCGTAGTCGTAGGTAAGCTGATCCATCGGCTTCGTGCCCCAGTTCGAGGTCTGCCAGTCGGGCATCAGACGGCTGAGGCTCTGTATATTGCCATTGCGATCATAGTTGTAGTCGCTGTCCCAGTAGCCGGGGCCTGCGCCCGTTATCTTCGGTTGCCAGCCACTCCCAAATTTGTAAACATTACTCCGCATCTGCTTGAGGCGGTTGAGCTGATCATATTGGTAGGCATTCGCAATGCCCTCCTTGAGGAATCCCGTCCCAGTCACATTGCCATGGTCGGGCAAGTCCGTGACCATCAGCGCAATGTTTCCGTTGTATAGCCCAGCTGCTTGATTGCTCAAGCTCAGTATCTGCGACGACAGATCGTTCCACACACCCGGCAGCGTGCCCATGAAGGCCGAGGCATTCGCGCCGATTGGGGTGTAGTCACCTTGGTAGAAGCCGAGGTGATAGGCCATTGCGAAGAGGGCGCGGCTTTTCCAGAGGTGGGCTTATGGAGGCGTTCCTTATGTGGAACGCTAGTGTGCAGATGTTTTTAGGGTTATGCACCTGAATAGCTAGAAAGGGAATAAGTCAATTTTCAAGCCATTGCTGGCGCCTCCGATCGGCCCTTTGATTGATGAAATCAGCAGCGTTTTGATTGGGTGTCGATCATTAGGGCGAGCGTTGTTTTCCAGATCAATCATTGCTGCGATTGGGATGCCCAAATATTCAAGAATTTCATACGAAACTAAAAAGAACTTCTCATTATCAATTCTGGCAAATGCAAGTATCGTAATTCTAAGACGTCCTTGAATATTTGAGTTATCTTTACACCCGGAAATTCCGGTCATTGGGTAATCATATTGCTGCCCAGGCACAGTATCACTCCAGCACAAAAGCGGAAAAAGCGAATTGCAATCATTGCGAACCCAACCAGGAGAGATTGCCATCAAGGAATCTTCAACGGTTCCGAAATATGCATCGAAAAGGGCTGGTTCTTTGCATTCAGATGGGTTATTCACCACAAAATGAACAAACGAGCTTCCGTCGATCGATAACTCTCTCGGAAGGTCTTCCTCAATACTTGCAAGGCTATCATAATAGGCTTCTGCTTGTGAAAGCTGCGGATTGATGCTAACGCCGCCGCTGCATCGAAAGCAAAGTATGGCTATTGCTAACGATGAACAGATTGAAGGCACACCTCCCATAAATTGAATGATACTATTTTTCATCTGGAACCATCTTTTTTGCTGCTTCATATGCGGCTTTCTCTCGAACATATTGCCTACTATTTTTTGCAGGACCACCAAGTGTTTGCTGGTCCTTTAAAGCTGCGAAATCTTTCTCAGTATAGTAGCCGGGATTCCCTTTCACATTTGCATCTTCGGAATGTTCTATTTCGTTGCTAGCACTTGTTCCGTTAATCATTCTTCTAACATGTATATCAAATTCATGAGCAAGTGTATTAATTGTTTCGGCTAAGTGGCCTCTGACATCCAGCGGGTGTAATATTTTCAATTCTTCTGGCTCGATAAGATGGTCAGCATCAATTGTAACCAAAATAATTTTCTCTTTTTGTACCTCTATTCGGTATGCTAAATCAAAGGTGCTAAGCCCGAATTCCTGATTAATTTCATCGACGATAGGATGCTTACGAAATTTTGAATCACCTACACGATCATGAATCACATTAAGCTCTACGGTGAATCCCCCCAAATCTTTTTCGCTGTCTGGATCAGGATTAAGACGGCGTGCTCGAACATAAATTGTAACACTTCCAACGAGTTCGGGTTTAGTGTGATCTACTGCGATTTGTTTAAGAATTTCTTCACTGTTGATAGCTAATAGGAGATAGGATTCGTATGGTTTCAAATTGTCGGCAAGGACAATTTTTTCAAGTCCTTCTAATTCTACCGCATCGATTACCCGATTTTCTGAAAACGCATAACTAGAATTCCAAGGATACTTATCACTCAACGGATCCACACTCAAAAACCTCCCCAAGCGCACATCATGCACCCGATACTTGAAAGCCAGCATGCTGCCTTCACCAGACCACTCGTCGTCGCCTTCCTGCCCTTGGAAACCAAACCGATACCCATCCCCACTCACCCAGTGGCGGCTAGAAAGCTGCATCCCAAACGGCTCATAATCCGTCATCTCCACCACATCAGCAATGTAGTAGTCGACAGGCGCAGGCGAATAATTGGCGGTGCTGATCCCTAGTTTCACGTCAGAAACCACGGCCAGCACATTCCCAAGATGGTTCTTGAGCTCATAAACCTTGCGGCCACGGTGCAGATAAAAGCTCCCCACCACAGCTTGCTCAGTACGAACAGGCTCGACTCCAGGGTCAATGTCCGCAATGTGGCCTTCACCCAAGGCAGGCCCGCCATAGGCGTCCCGTTGCACAGATTTCAAAGAACTGCGTCGACTCAAGGAATCGATCAAACTATCAGCAAGATAGAGATTTTCAGCATTCAAGCCATAAAATTCTCCATAAGAAAACGCATCAATCTCAGCACCCGAAGCATGCGTGACACGCAGGATTCCTCCGCGATCAGGCAACCGCAGTGCATCTTGCATCACCAACAGCATCCTCATAGCCCCCAGGCAGGGCCACAAGCCGCCCGAAGGCACCTGCAATGTCCCCAAATGCCACGATCACCCGCTCGCCAGCGGGCAGCGTATCAGTGAGCGCCAGCGAATCTGCTCCCACACGCAGCTGATAGGCCGCAAGGTCGAGCGCCCTGCCAGATTGGTTGATGAGCACGATGTACTCGCCTTCGTTGTATTCCTTCCCGGTCGGGAAGTCGTCGCCCGTCTTGGGTGAGTCATAAAAAATCTCGCCGATCACCAGCGCATGACGGCCTGCCGGATCGCCTGTTGGATCCTCGTCACCAACGTCCACTAGATATCGACTCAGCTCAACGCCATTGAGGTCCATGCCTAGGCGGTCAGCGCCGTAAATGGGGTGCTCCTTGCACCTTGTCACCCGAAAGCCATTCTCGACTTGCCGCTCATAGACCGCCATTTCGTTGCCCTGCGGGTCGCGCACATACCACTCGTCCTTGACCGCGCCGCTTGCGAGGGTCACACGCTTGTGGATGCGATTGCCCGTGCCATCATACCAGAATTCCAGCTCGGGATCGGTAGAACCCGGCGCACGCTCCACCTTGCGCACCTTGTTGTGCAGGTCCCAGTCGATGCCGGCTATGCCCTCGCTCGGGTCGCTGATGAGGTTGCCGATTACCCTAAAATCACCCAATCCCATTAATCACCTGCCTCCGAAGGCGCGGAGTCAAGCTCTCTAAATCAAAAGAAAATTCTTTCATCTGGGCACCAAAAGCCAGTTCCATCTCCGTGCGAAGTAGGCGATCGTTACCGATTGCAACATAAGGGTACCACGCATCATTATCGGTAAAAATGCCCCAATTTCCAGAGCTTCCAACGACGAAACAAGCCCCAATAGTGCCGAAAGCAACAAGTTTCGAAACAAAGCCACCACTCATGAATTCTTCCCAGGAAGTTCCTACAGGAAAAACACGCCGAGTCCCAGTATCTACAAATCCAGCGTCGTTATTGAACCGTACGATTGCAAATTCGGTCTCACCAATAGATGATAGGTACTTGGTAAAAGCCAAATAGTCTGACTCAAGAAATAGGCATCCTCCTAGCATGAGACCGACAACATATTCCTCGGGAAATTGTACCTCGCTAACTGAATAACCGATATTCCCAAATATTCGTTCAAATATCGGTAACCAAACGTCATCGTACGTTTTCTCCAACATCCAATACTTTTCAAGGAACTGCTCTGCAGCATCCAGCTGTGGCCAAGTTTCCATTTCGGCCGCGCCACAGTAAATGCGGTAATATTCATTGGAATAAATTTGTAGAATTTCTGAATACTCATTCATAAGGAAAGCGAATTTTGAAATATTTTCTAGGAGCCCATTTCCAAACAAAGTTTACTGGTCTAAGGGGCATCACACGCCGATGCCAAACGGAACTATGCGCCCTCTCCCACAAATCCCCACTACCGCTGCCAACAACCGATTTTGCTAAGCCGGGACCGTCCATCAGAAAAGTCAAATAAAAAATCTACTTCTCCTTCAGTTTCCAATGCCAATTGGTGATTGAAAGTCCACCGAGGAAGAAATTTCCATGAAATATTCAGCTCCCCCAGCATGCTGCAAAGCTGATCCAAGGTCGTATTTACTTCCACCTGCATGCAAGAAGCCCCCCTTTTCTCAACGATTATCGGTTCAAAAGCATTCACAGAAATAACCATTCCGATGACAATATCATTTTGTAGCGTAAACTCAAATACTTCAGAATTGCTGATTTTCACCTCGTCCAATTCCTCCATAAAGGTCATCGTGGGAACCAGCTTCAACACCTCAGCCAAATGCATTCCCCGATGGATGCCATTCAATATCCCAGTTTTCAAAAAATCCCGAATCTCCATAATATCAAAATTTGCCCACTAACCAACAACCAACCATCACCCTCGTCCCAACACCCGCCGCAGCGCCCGTATTTCCGCATTCAGCCGCAGGATATCTGCCCGAGCGTGCGCAACAAAAATGAGGTCATCCACTGTGCCGCCCAGGATTTCCAAATCATTCCCTCTTTCCCCTCCGATCGCGGTCATAACAATATCCGAACCCGAAGCATGATGGATCCCCTCGATGTACGCTTGCCAATCACCCGGTTGTGCCGCCAAGCAAAGATGTTCAATTTCGTTCAGTTCAACATCTGTTACCATACAAAGTTCCCGTTTTTGAAACTTCACCTAAAAAATCTACTTCCAATAACACAAAAAACGCTGACAACACAAGGAAAAATGGCGGAATGCGATCCGCTCCAGCAAAAAGGCATTCACACCACTGCTCCCCAATAAGCCGCTCTGTCCATGGACACAAGAGCCACCCACCAAGCCCGGGCAGACAACCCAAGGCGATAGCAAGGCCGAAAACGCCATCCGCAAAAGCCCAAGCAAGAAACGACCCTCCACCGGAGCAAGCTGACCTAATGCAACCCTAGTCTGGACCTAGTCCGGGTCTAGTCCGGGTCTAGTCCGGAGCTAGTGAGGGTTTAGATTTGTCCCAGAGGTATCCCGTAGGTACTCCGTACATACTCCGTATCAGCGTGCTTCCAAGGCCATTTCAACCCGCCAGCAAGACCGCTCCAAAATTCCCAATGCCCCGTCCCAAAAACCCGTACCCGAACCCCAAGAGTATCCCCACCATTCAGGAAATTCCGCAAATTGGCTGCGCTGATCTAAAGATTCTATAAATCCTGATTCAGACAATTCAGCAACTCTGAACTCTGAACTCCCAACTCTGAACTCCCAACTCTGAACTCTGAACTCCCAACGCTAACCTGTTCTCAATTCTCAATCTCCCTCCAAAACAACCATTCATCCCCCATTCCAGCCGATTCCCGCAAAAATTCTCTGCTTTTTTGTTGTCTTTTGGAAAAATCACTACTTTCATAGTGTCGTAGTCCCGACAATCGTCGTTCGAGGGGCTACGGCTGTGCTTGCCTTGTCGCAAGCAGTGTGTCGGTGGCACCTGTTTGCGCCTTTTGAATCGTGGTTTGTGAACTTTTCATCATGAGAAAATCGTTGAGTCGTTTATCGTATTTGCTCCTTTTTGTTGCCAGTTCCTTCTCCTTCCTATCTGCCCAGCAGACAATTTCATGCCCCAGCGTCAATGCGGGCCCCAACCAATTGTTGCCGTGTACCAGCCCCTGTGCCACACTCACGGCCACCAACCCTGCTGGATTTCAAACGACGGCCTACACCGTCGGGCAGATTCCCTACGTGCCCTACTCCTACACGGTGGGTAACCCCATTATCGTAAACATCGATGACATTTGGTCGTCGGTCTTGCCGATGCCATTTAACTTCTGCTTTTATGGCAACGTGTACAATTCTTGCCTTGTGGGTGCAAATGGAGCCATCTCCTTCACCACAGCCAATGCCACCCTCTACAACACATATCCCATCAATGCGGCGATACCTAGCGCATTACCTGCCGACATGACCAACTGTATCATGGCGCCTTGGCACGACATCGACCCTAGTGTGAACCAGTCGGGCCAAGCCAAATCGATTAGGTGGCAGGTTTTTGGAAATGCCCCTTGCCGCACATTTGTGGTCTCTTGGTTCAACATTCCGATGTATGGCGGGTCTTGCAACCAAAACGTGAGCCTGAACGCAACGCAGCAGATCGTGCTCTATGAGACCACCAATATCATCGAGACCTACATTGCCCAAAAGCGCACATGTGCCTCTTGGAATGGCGGAGCAGCCATCCACGGCATCCAAAACGCCACTGGCACTGCCGCCGTCGTAGTACCCGGCCGCAACTTCCCGACACAATGGACAGCCACCAACGATGCATGGCGCTTCGTGCCAGCAGGTCCCAGCAACCACACCATTCAATGGTTTCAAGTCGGCAACCCCGTACCCATAGCAACTACCGCATCCACCATCGTATGCCCACCGTCTGCCACCACCACCAGCTATTATGCACAGGTGGTCTACACCAACTGCGACAATAGTACCATCACCGTGCGCGACACCGTGCAAGTGAGCATCCCCAACGGCATCCAATCGCTCAATCCCACCGTGGTGCAGCCCAACTGCGTCGCGCTCGGCAGCATTTCCCTTGCTCCCAGCGGCGGCACACCCGGGTATACCTATCAATGGGCTCCGCCTTCGGGCAACGTAAGCTCCATCAGCAACCTGCCCGGCGGCACCTACAGTGTCACGGTCACCGATGCTGCGGGTTGCACCTCGCTCCAGACATTTAACCTCGTGCCAGGCGGGCGCCCCACGGCAACCATCACTGCCTCCCAAAACGTGGGTTGCAACGGCGGCACCAATGGCTCTGCAACCGTCTCGGTCGTCGGGGGTTCGCCAGGTTATACTTATGCATGGTCACCCAGCGGCGGCTCGGGAGCAGTGGGCACCAACCTCGGCGCGGGCAACTACTCGGTCATCGTGACCGACCTCTCAGGCTGCCGCGACACCGCAACCGTCAACATTGCGCAGCCATCCCCCCTCGTGCTCACCATCCCCCTCAATACTGGCGTGAGTTGCAACGGTTCTGCTGACGCTTGCTTGGCTGCATCAGCCAGCGGTGGCACCGGCCACTATTCTTGGGCTTGGAGCAATGGCCAAACCAATGACACGATTTGCAACTTGCCTGCTGGCAATTACAGCGTCGTGCTCACCGATACCTCGTTTGGGGCTGGATTCTCAGGAGGTTATGTTTTATGTAGCACCACGGCAAACGTGGTCGTGCAACAACCGGCTCCACTCGCAGCCACTTACAATGTCGTGAACATCCCTTGCTTTGGTGGCACGGGCTGTATCGGGGCGAATGTAACTGGTGGCAACGGCGCTTATGGTTATACTTGGAGCACGGGCTCCACGCTCGACAGCATCTGTGGCCTTGTCGCGGGCACGTACACGGTCACCATCACTGACACTTCAAACGTGTCCAGCGTCGGCGGCCCCATCTTGCTGTTCAATGAAACATTTGACGGCCCCCAAAACTGGACACTCAACGTGCCGACAGGTCCCAATGGGGTCGACAACAACTTTTGGGTGGTCAATGACAATGAAGGTGGAGTCACTCCTCCTGGATGCGGCGTGGCCCTCAACGGCAACAAATCGATGCATATCACCAGCGTCTTTTGCTCCACCTGCGGTGCGGCTTACGATGCAGGCGGTTTGTGTGGCATCCTATTTTGCCCAGAAACCAATATGCGTGCGGAGTCGCCTTCTTTTAGCACCATCGGGTACAACAACCTGACCATGAAATTTGATTTCATCTCGATGGGGGATGCGCTCCTTGACAATGCATCGGTTTGGTACAATGCCGGGGCAGGATGGAATCTTTTGAATGCCTCGATCAAATCGGTGAATTGCGGCGGCGGTCAAGGCCAATGGACGACATTCAGCGCGGCGCTTCCGCCGGCTGCATCCAACGTGGCGAGCTTGCGCATCGGCATCAACTGGACCAACAATGACGATGGCATCGGCACCGACCCCTCGGTGGCCATCAACAATGTGCAGGTCTTTGCGCAGTCATTGCTGCCCACGACCGTGGTCTGCAGCACTGTCGATACCATCGTGCTCACGCAACCCACGCAGCTCGTCTCCACGATTGCTGGTCACGACCTCACATGCTTTGGCGCTGCCGATGGCTCCACGGTCGTCACCTACAACGGTGGCACTCCCACCTACACGGTGCTCTGGAGCAACGGTTTGAATACCGACTCGATCTCTGGTCTTGCCGCCGGCACCTATACTGCCACTATCACCGATGCCAAGGGCTGTACGAGCACACAAACCACCAACATCATCCAACCCGCACAAATCGTCACCAACACATCCACCACAGCAGTGAGCTGCAACGGTGGCAACGATGGCTGCGCGATCGTGACCGCATCGGGCGGCCCTAGTGGCACATTCTCCTACCTATGGAGCAATGGCCTCACCAATGATACCATCTGCGGCCTCACAGCCGGCACATATTATGTTACAGTGACCGACACTACAGGCGGCGGCGGCACATCCAACGTGACCGTGTACAGCGAGGACTTTGATCCAGCACCTGCTAGCTGGACCCTCAACGTGCCTACAGGTGTAAACGGCACCGACCCTAATTTCTGGGTGATGAATGACAATGAGGGCGGCGTCTTGCCTCCCGGCTGCGGCGTGGCCTTGAACGGTGACAACACCCTCCACATCACCAGCGTATTTTGCCCTACCTGCGGTGCGGCCTACGACGCAGGTGGACTTTGCGGCATCCTATTTTGCCCTGAGACCAATGCACGTGCTGAATCACCCGTGATCAACACAACTGGTTTCACCAACCTCACGCTCTCGTTTGACTTCATCTCCATGGGTGATTTGCTGCTTGACAACGCTTCGGTCTGGTACAATGCAGGCTTGGGCTGGACGCAGCTGAATCCCTCGATCAAGTCGCTCAATTGCGTCGGTGGTCAGGGTCAATGGACTGCAGCGAGCTTCCCATTGCCTCCCGTTTGCTGGAACAATCCCGCATTGCAAGTCGGCATCAACTGGACAAACAACGACGATGGTGCGGGTTCTGACCCTTCGGTCGCGATCAACAACCTGGCCATCACCTCCACGCTCACGACGACCAACAGCGTGAGCTGCTCGGTCATAGACACCGTGAATGTATTGCAGCCAACGCCATTGGCGGTCACGATGACCCGCACCAATGCATTCTGCAACCAAACCAATGGTTCGGCACATGTCACAGCTTCGGGCGGCACGCTCAACTACTCCTATGCATGGAGCACCACGCCGGTGCAAACGACTGCAACGGCGACAGGATTGGCTCCCGGCGCCTATTCGGTCACGGTGACTGACGGCAATAGTTGCACGATCGTGGGCAATATCACGATCCTCAACATTCCACCACCAGTCATCTCGGTGAGCAATATTGTGAATGTGAACTGCTTTGGCCAATCAAATGGTGGTGCGTCTGCATCGACTACGGGCGGTACGGCACCGATCACCATCCATTGGGGCACCATCCCTGCCCAAACGGGCAGCTTTGTCAACAACCTCGCGGCAGGTACTTATTGGGTTTGGGCAAGCGACAGCGCAGGCTGCACCGACTCGATCCAATTCGTCATTACCCAGCCGACCGCACTCACTGCCACGGTTTCTACACAAGGAGCAATTTGTAACCTCGCGAATGGTGGTGCATCTGCCAACCCTTCAGGCGGCACCACTCCCTATACTTACCTGTGGAGCAATGGCCAGACAGGCGCCAATGCCATCAACCTGCCCGGCGGCCCGATCAGCGTAACTGTCACTGACGCGCATGGATGTACTGTCGTGCGCTCTGCAACGATCACACAAGCCGGCAGCCCAATTTTGGCGCTCACAGGTTTCAACGACATCAACTGCTTTGGAGGCAACGACGGTTCGGTCACAGTGAGCACGAGCGCTGGCGTGGGGCCTTACACTTATGCTTGGAATACAACACCTGTGCAGACCACGCCGATCGCGAGCAACCTCACTGCAGGAACCTACACCGTCACGGTCACCGATCAAAATGGGTGCCGCGACAACCTTACGATCACCCTGAGCCAGCCAACGCAATTGGTGGGAAGCACTGTGATGACCCCCAATGGCTGTAACCTCATCGTGCCCAACGGCACCGGTGGTGCAGTGGTTTCTGGCGGCACGCCTCCCTACTCCTACCAATGGAACACCGTTCCGGTACAAAACGGACCTTATGCCACGGGCTTGGCCCCGGGCAACTACAGCGTGACGGTGAGTGATGCCCATGGTTGCATCTTGGTCTTGACTGGCGTGGTGGGTCAGATTCCGTCGCCAACTGTGACGACTGGGTCCGACGTGACCTTCTGCGAAGGCGAAGGCGGCGCGACAATCCTCGGCATCGGTGCTAGTGGTACGCCAGGTTATTATTACAACTGGTGGTGTGCTACGCCGCCTTGTGGCCTTGACTCGATCAACGACAACGATCCGTTGGCCAACCCGACGACATCGCAGTATTATTATGTGCAAGTCACCGACATCAATGGTTGCGTGAGCAATATCGACTCTGTATTTGTGACCGTATTGCCCAAGCCGATTGTGGATGCTGGACCCGACATTATTTTGTGCGGTGATCAAGCGCCCTGCGAGATCATCCATCCGACCGTAACCGGAGCCCCAGGCCCCTACGTGTACCAATGGAGCCCGGCCGTCGGCCTCAACAACGCAACGATTTTGAATCCTTGTGCCCGCCCCGATACCACAACCATTTATACACTCGTTGTGACGGCTGGCAACGGTTGCACAAGCGAGCTCACGACGACCGATACGCTCTCATCGATCACGGTACACGTGAATCCGATCCCAGTTGCAGATGCAGGTCCTGACCGCAATATCTGCTATGGCGACACCACGGTCTTGCAAGGCGTGGGCACCAATGCTGGCCCAGTGTATGTCTATCAGTGGACCCCAGGTAATGACTTGAGCGATAGTTTGGCCATGAATCCGCTTTCTTTCCCTCCACTCACCACAGACTATACGCTGGTGGTATGGAGCAATGGCTGCCCGAGCTACGGCGACACCGCCACAGTATTTGTCCACACGATCCCGACGGTAGACGCTGGCTGGGACCGTGAGATTTGCCCAATGCAAGACACGTTGTTGGATGCCCAGGCTTGGGGAGACTCGACCGCGACCTACAACTACGTCTGGACACCACCGCTTGGCATCATCGGCAGCTCGACCGTGGAAGATCCTACCGTCGGCCCAAGTCAGACGACGACCTATACTGTCGTAGCGACAAGCAACTGGGGCTGCGAGAGCGCGCCTGACTTTGCGACGGTCTATGTGAGGCCCGCACCGCAGGCAGATGCAGGTCCCAATCTCACAATCTGTCCCGGAGAGAGCATCAATCTGCAAGGTGGATTTTATTATACCACCCCAGACACGGCGGTCACCGGACAATTCTATTATGGTTGGACGCCTGCAATTACACTGAACGACAGTACCTTGGAGGATCCGCTGGCAACGCCTTCGGTCTCTACGATGTATTACCTCGAGATCCGTTACAGCGTTTGCAGCAGCGTAGACTCCATGCTGCTCACCATCGGTGCAGCTGCCTTGGCACAGGCCATGCCTGACACCACCGTGATCTGTGCCCGTGACTCGGTGCGCATCGATGCCAGCGGATCGATCGGTGGCAACATCACTTGGATTCCAAGTGCCGGGCTTAGCGATCCCAATTCGCTCACACCCAATGCATCACCAGCTACCACCACCACCTATACCCTCATCATGGGCAGTGGCGGATGCACGGACACAACGAGCTTCACGATTGCCGTATTGCCTAGGCCGGAAGCGGGCTACCTGAGCTCCCTCACCGATGGCTGCGCACCGCTGACGGTAAGTTTCATGGAGACAGCAGCTGGCGGAGTTTCTTATGTCTGGAACTTTGGCGATGGCTCACCTGTGAGCAATCTGCCGCAGCCGCTGCACACTTTCACTGATCCCGGCGTCTACAACGTCTCCCTCGTGGTTGCTGCACCCGGCGGTTGCACAGACGAGATCAACTCCATCAATGTAAACGTGGGTGCAGGCGCGGTTGCTGAGTTTACCAGTAGCCCCACCTATCCTGTACAAATGGCCTTGCCCAACACGACGGTCGGTTTCATCGATCAGAGCCAAGGCGCG
Source organism: Bacteroidota bacterium (assembly GCA_031424495.1). Lineage (GTDB taxonomy): Bacteria > Bacteroidota > Bacteroidia > J057 > JADKCL01 > JADKCL01. The sequence goes on from JANPHP010000482.1 coordinate 12,879, forward strand.
GATACATGGACTTGGGATTTTGGCGACGGCATCATCAGCACGCAGTCCAATCCTAGCCATACATTCTCCCAAGAAGGCCAGTATTTCGTGACACTCACGGTGCATAGCCCCGAGGGTTGCGAGTCTGAAGTCACCCACGGTCCCTATATCGTAATGACGACCGACCTCTTCATCCCCAACGTATTCAGTCCCAATGGCGATGGTGTGAACGATGCATTCCACATCCAATACACTGGAGACCAGCCATTTGATTGTGGTGTGTACGATCGCTGGGGCGTCAAGCTCTGGCAGACCACCAACAAGACTGCAAGCTGGGATGGCAAGAATGGCAAGGGAGAAGACGTGACCGATGGCGTGTACTACTACCTTGCAAAAATTGGCAACCGCGAGTACAACGGAAACGTGACCTTGGTGCGCTAATAGCACGCTCGACGATGTACACAAGCCCGAACACCCCGTGTGTTCGGGCTTGTTTTTTGACACCTCATTTGCGTGAATGGTATGCTAGCCGAGCTGAATTACCAGAATGAACGTCTGAACGGTAAGAATTTGCGTTTGAATGTGCTTATATTGTAAGTTGTATCGCTATAGAGATCGAAATACAAGAAGATGCGCATCAGCTGCCTTAGATTTTCCAGAATTTTTGCCTTGTTGTCCTTGGTTTTCCTTGGTTTCACTGCCCAGGCACAGCTCACTGTTGTGCCCAATAACAACGCCACCTTTTTGGTGAACCAATTGATCGGCCCAGGTGTGACCGTGAGCAATGCCACGATCAATACCCAATTGAATGCCGCAGGCACTTTCAACGGAGCCGCCTCCAACATCGGCTTGCCGGGAGGCGTGTTGCTCACGAGCGGCGACGTCAACAATGCTCCGGGCCCCAATTCAAGCCCAGGCATTTCGACCTCTCACTTCTCGGCAGGTGACCCGCAGCTCGATTTGCTCACGACGCCATTTTTGACGGAGGATGCCTGCATCTTGGAGTTTGACCTCGTGGCGACCTGCGACACGATTCAAATCTCCTACGTCTTTGGTTCCGATGAGTATGACGAATGGGTTTGCTCGGACTTCACCGACGTTTTCGCATTCTTCATCTCAGGACCCGGCATCACAGGCGTGCAAAACATCGCCGTCATCCCAGGTTCACTCACCCCTGTGTCCATCAATACCGTGAACATCGGTTCGGTAGGCGCCAACGCATTCCCCCCCTTTCCAGCAAACTGCAATACCACCAACTCAGCTTATTTCAGCACCAACAACGTTGGTACAACGGTTGAGTATGATGGATTTACCGTGCCGCTCATCGCCAAGTCGGCGGTCATGCCCTGCAGCACCTACCACATCAAGCTCGCCATCGCCGATGCAGGCGATGCAAGCTTGGATTCAGGTGTGTTTTTGGAGCAAGGCGGCATTCGTTGCACCTCGACCTTCTTTTCGGTGGAGCCCGAAGTCAATAGTCCTACCTCTACCTATGCGGTCGAAGGCTGCGTAAACGGCGGTTTCACCTTTCACCGCGACGGTGACTCGACGCTGGCGCTCACGATGTACTACAACGTGGGCGGCACTGCCACCTCGGGCGTAGATTATACGCCCCTCAACGGCACGATCGTCTTTCCTCCAGGTGTGGCCACGGTCACTGTGCCTGTAGCTGCAGCAGCCGACGGTATAACTGAGGGCTTGGAGTCGATCTTCGTAATTTTGAGCGACACGGTTTGCAACTTGATTGTATCCGATACTGCTACACTTTTGATCATCGACGAGCTCATTGTCGATGCTGGCCCAGACGATACCCTTTGCCAAGGCGCCACCGTGCAAATCGGCTCAGTGGGCAATGCCGCCGTCAACTATTCTTGGATACCCACCACTGGCCTGAGCAATCCCAACAGTGCCAACCCCATCTTTACTGGCACTGCAGGTGGCACTTTCAGCTACATTGTGACGGCGATCGACTCCTATTTCTGTACAGGAAGCGATACGGTCCAACTCACGGTGACGCTCGCACCCACCGCGACGTTTACCGCTCCGGTAAACGTCTGCACCGGCCTCAATGCCATCATCACCTACACGGGCAATGCTCCACCGACATCGACCTACAACTGGAACTTTGGCGGCGGCACGATCATCTCAGGTAGCGGTCAGGGTCCCTATACCGTCTCTTGGCCATCGCCTGCGGTCGTCACCGTCTCTCTCACAGTTACGACGGGGCTCTGTATTTCGCCAGTCACCACATTCAATGTGAACGTGACGACGCCACCGACATTGACCCTGAACCCGACCAACCTATTTTGCTTTGGGAGGCCAGAAGGCTCGATCGGCACCTCGATCCAAAACGGGACGCCAGCATTCGCCTACCTGTGGAGCAATGGTTCCAGCAATCCGAACCTCAACGGGGCCTTGGCAGGCACCTATTCCGTCACAGTAACAGATGCTGTGGGCTGTACCGACGTTGCATCCGTGACACTCACGCAGCCGACCGCCCTCACCAATAGCCTCAATTTCAGCCCTATCCTCTGTGCTGGGGCGAATGGATCGATCACTGCCAACCCTGGGGGCGGCTCTGGTGCCTATACCTACCTTTGGAGCAATGGCGCGACAACGCAAACCATTACGCCTCCATCGGGCACTTATTCTGTGACGGTGACAGATGCAAACTCAGGCAACCTGCCTTGCGACATCGTGAACGCCATTACCCTCATCGAGCCCAATCCATTGTCTGCGCTGGTCTCGACAACGCTTGCAAGTTGCGGTCTCAACAACGGCACAGCATCTGCCATGGCAAATGGCGGCGTACCTCCTTACCAATATGTCTGGAGCACAGGTGCCACAACGACTTTTGTAAATAACCTCGGCCCAGGACCGATCTCGGTCACGATCACCGACGCAAATGGCTGTACCGTTGTCAAAACCGACAATATTGTGCAGACGCCAAGACCGACGGTCACGGCTGGTCCTGACGAAGCATTTTGTGAAGGCGAAGGCGGTGGCGGCATCCTTGCCGTAGGCACAGGCGGCACGCCGAGCTATTCCTATACTTGGTGGTGTACCACGGGCAACTGCGGCTTGGATTCCTTGTTTGACAATGACCCCAACGCCAATCCCAGCGTGAGCCAATGGTATTACATTCAGATCACCGACGTAAATGGCTGCTTGAGCAATATCGATTCATTGTTTGTGACGCTGCTGCCTAAGCCGATTGTGGATGCAGGCCCTGACAAATGGCTCTGCGGTGACAATGCGCCTTGTCAGATCCTTACGCCAACGATTACCGGTGCCCCAGGCCCTTATGTCTACCATTGGACACCGAGCATTGGCCTGAACAATGCCTCGATCTTGAATCCTTGCGCGCGCCCAGACAGCACGACGATCTATGCACTTGTCGTAGACGCTGGCAACGGCTGCACGAGCGATTTCACGACGACCGACACCCTCGCGACCGTCGTGGTACACGTGAACCCCATTCCGATCGCGGACGCAGGTCCTGACCGCGACATCTGTCTCGGCGATTTTGTGACCTTGCAAGGCATTGCCACTGGTGCGGGTCCATCCTATCTCTACGAATGGTCGCCGTCGACAGGACTCAGCTCTAATACAGCCTTGAACCCAGTGGCCTCGCCGCCCATCACGACGACCTATACATTTGTCGTGATCTCCAACAATTGCCCAAGCTACGGCGACTCCGTCACGGTGAATGTACATACCATGCCGACGCCTGATGCGGGTTGGGACCGCGAGATTTGCCTTGGCGAAACGGTTCAGTTGGATGGCACAGCCGCAGGCGACAGTACGGCCAGCTATACCTTTGTTTGGACGCCCAACATTGGTTTTGTCGGATCGAATACCGTTGAGGACCCGCTGGTGAACCCGGTGAGTACGACGGTTTATTATTTGGAAGCGACCAGCAGCTTTGGCTGTGGCAGCGCCTTGGACTCCATGTTGGTCACGCTCAAAAGTACCCCGATCGCCGAGGCAGGCCTCAACTTGGATATTTGCATTGGCGATAGCATCACCTTGCAAAGCTCATTTGGCTACACGACAACCTTGCCGGCGCCGATCCAGGACGTCTTCTTCTCATGGACCCCAGGTGCCAATATGAATGACACCACGCTGTTGCAGCCGACGGTATGGCCTGTTGTGTCGACCTTGTACCATTTCCAAGTGCGCCATGGCGATTGCGCTACCGAAGACTCGGCCTACGTCACTGTAGGTCCAGAAGTCGCGGCGTTTGCACAAGCAGATACCACTGTGATATGCGGGAATGATTCTGTACAGCTTTTCAGTGCGGGCACGATCGGCAACAACTTCCAATGGTTGCCTGCAAGCACACTCGATGATCCGACTTCCCCAAATCCAATGGCCAGCCCCAAGGGTACAACGACTTATTACTTGGTAATCGGTGCAGGTGCTTGTACCGATACGGCCGAGGTGACGGTGCAGGTATTGCCGCAACCGGATGCTGCTTACCTCAGTTCGCCCACCACTGGTTGCGCACCACACATGATGAGCTTCATGCAGGCATCGGCCAATGCAACTGCTTTTACTTGGAATTTTGGTGACGGTAGCCCTGTGAACAACATGCCTGAGCCCACGCACTTGTATGCCCAACCAGGCATTTATGTCGTGAGCCTGCTGGCGGTGGCGCCAGGCGGTTGTAGCGAGACCGTGAATACACTCACGGTTACAGTCGGCCAGGAAGGCGTAGCAGAGTTCACAAGCATACCGAGCTATCCTGCACAAATGTCCTTGCCGAATACTTTTGTGCAGTTCACTGACCGCTCTGAGCGTGCTACGAGCTGGAACTGGGACTTTGGCGATGGCGTTACGAGCGCTGAATCCAATCCTGGACACACATACACGGCACCGGGAACTTATTTTGTACACCTCCGCGTTACCTCGGCTGAAGGCTGCATCACTGAGGTCACCCACGGCCCTTACATCGTGCTCACGCCCGACTTGTTCATTCCGAACGTATTCACCCCCAATGGCGATGGCGTAAACGACTTCTTTGTGGTGAACTACACGGGCGATCAAGCTTTTAGCCTAGCCGTGTATGACCGTTGGGGCGTGCAGCAATACAACTCCAACAACAAGACCAAGGGTTGGGATGGCAAAAACGCACAAGGCTTGGATGCACCTGAGGGTATTTATTATTACAGGCTCAGCGTTGGTGACCGCGAATATGTGGGCAGTATCACTTTGGTCAGGTAAGCCGGCACAATTCGTATGAAAAGCGAAGCGGCCTTCCCTCTGGAAGGCCGCTTCGTTTTTGGGGTTAAGGGATGATGGGGCTAGGCCTACTTGCCTTGCGCGACAAGCATGCTCTGCAACTTTTCCTCCAACAGAGCATTGAGTCGCCTCAAGTAGACATTTTCTTCGGCAGCAATGCGTTGCTGCAAATCAAGCGCGCCATGTGTTTCGCTTTCGACAGACGGCGCCCCTTCATTGGATGCTGCGTCAAGCCGCAAATTGTTACTGAGGTATTGAAAAAAATCATGAGACAAAGCGATACTGATGCGATGCAGCAAGGCTGTATCAATCGAACTGCGCTTGAAAATGCCGTAGACATTTTGCTTAGAGGTCTCGATTTTGGCCCCCAATTCGGTAGGCCCCATGCGCATCTCTTTTGCGCGGCCCTGGATAATTGATCCTATATGCACTTCCATAATCGAATTTGTAGAGTGAACGAATGAATGAAATCGACAAACACAGCGATAGGCTATGCATGCGGGAAATATGGAGCGTGGTTCTAGGGGTGTCTCGAGCGACACTTTAAAAGTATCAAGTGCAAAGATAGGCAAGTAGCAGATAACGTCTTGAAGGCAAAACATCAAAATCATTAGATTTCTTACGTGTATTAATTGGGATTCTCCGCCTGTCAATCGGGCATCACTTTTCTTCCTTGTACAACAACAAACACTGTCGTTGATCGTCTTGCCGATTCATTTCATCACCTGCTATCAAGGCTTGGTCGATCTTTTGTAACCTTTGGGCAACGAACCACGCTATAAATCTGGATTTGTTCTACACTATCAGTTTATACATGGAAAATTACAATTCTGAAATCGAAAAGGCTTACCACCGTGAAAAAACAACGAAACTCATCGCATCCATTGCATTGGATTGTGTGGGAATGTTGACTTTTCTTGTGCCTGGGTATGCCGAAGTTGCCGACTTGGTCTGGGCACCGATTGCAGCAGTTGCAAACTTTTTGATGTTTCGCGGCATGACGGGTATCGTCGGTGGTGCGGGCACTTTTGTGGAGGAACTGCTGCCAGGGACAGATTTTATTCCCAGCTTCACGATCACGTGGGGAGTCAAATACCTCGTGCGTGAAAACCAGACGATCGCTGAATTTGCAAAGCGATTTCGCGAGCGCCGTGCGCTGCTAGCAGATCATTGAGTAAATTGTCTATAAAAGATCAGCGCCTAGGGCGCTGATCTGGTTTTAGGGCCAGACCTGCTCCTGCCGAACTTGGGCAAACGCCCACTTTTCATGGCGCATAGGTTGCCTGCGCGCAGGATCGGAGGAGCTTAAACCCGGTTCATTTCAGCTAGAACGCGACGGATGACTTGCCCAATGTCGGGTTGCCGCCTTTATAGGAATTGCTGAGATTTCGGTTCACAGACAATATGAACCTTCAGTAAAAGCATCCGGTTTGGAGGCTTTTCATCATTCATCCAGCAACGACGTATCAAACCGCGCCCGCTTACCTTCCAAGAGCGGTAGCTCGGCACGCAGCTGCATTTTGGTACGTTCCTGATCCAACTCTACATCGTAGCGTTGGCGCAGCTCGATTCTTTTGATCGCCTCTAGGTAACGCCGCAAATCTTCGGTCGACTCTAAAAGTAAGCCGGGCACCGGCGCAGGCTTGCCGTCTGCACCTTTGTGGATCATCGTAAAATAAGAAGTATTGGTGTGACGCGCCACACCTATCGCAACGTTTTCAGCGACGACTCTGATCCCGATCACCATCGAGCTCGTGCCCACATAGTTCACCGAGGCCATGAGCGAAACCAAATCACCCACTTCGATAGGCGCCCGAAAATTGACGGTCTCGACGGAGACCGTCACGCAATAGCCGCCTGCATGCCGCGAGGCACAAGCGTAGGCGGCCTTGTCCATCAAACTGAGCAGAATGCCCCCATGGATCTTGCCGCCAAAATTGGCGTAGGATGGGATCATGAGCTCGGTGAGCGTGACGCGCGACGCAGCGCTCGGCTTGAAGGTGGTAGATGGGGCCATATTCAGATCGATAGGATGTCTACAAAACTATCGTTTTTTTGAGACGGATGTAAACGCGCTCAAGTCTTTCAGACATTCGCTGCAGCAGGGCAACATTTGTCTAGCTCGATCATCGCAGGCAATTCCACCATGCTGAGCCTGTATAGATGAAGGGTAGCAGCGATTCGAATGGGCAAAATAAATACAGCATTAATATACTAATTACCAAATATATAAAACGCATTAGCTCTACCAAGACTAGAGTACTATACCCTTTTCCCAAGCGATTCCTTATCGCGCAAGCCTTGCGAACTGTTTTGCCAAGTCAACCTTGGGCCTAAAATGGATGCGACCAATTTATCGACCCGCGAAGTAGGAAATTCGCAGCAGTGGCAGCCGAAGGATACTGGGATTTCCATGACAAGAATGAAAAACTCACATCTTCAAGGTCCCTCGCTGCGCAAGATCCGAGGCTGCAAAGGACCGAAGCTTTCCCGCCGCAACCCAGCGCCGAACAACAGCAGTTGTCTCCATATTCGCCAGCTTGCAAGGCAATCGAAGGCTGATCACAATGAACATGATCAGGTGCATCCACCGCCTTGGCTCTGCCTTTACCTCGGATGGCTTGGACTTTGAATCGATATTCCACCTGCTCCTTGCGCTACCCAAATCCAACCATTCCATTGCCCAATGCAAGGCAGGCAAGCCCCAATTGACCAATCGGCAAGGCGATTAAGTCATTCACTATCACTATTTAATTTTTTGTAAACTAATCAATTGATTTATTGAATATTAAATGCAAAATATCAAACGGTAAACCTTGAATATTTTCCACAAATACGGAACGACTTCCAGCTCAAATTCGCTGCAACATTGCCTCTTGCCTCCTGCAGGATCGTGCACAAGGCAGGGCAATTTTGCCACTGGCAAACCGCCTCATGCCAATGCGCGAGTTGCATCCGCAGGCCTGGCAAATGGCAGATGCACTCAAAAACGGGTGATACATCATTTTTCTTGAACCGCTCAGGCAGTAAATCGAGGGAAAATTGAAGTCCTATTTTAGGTGCTTGCATTCCCAAAATCCGCATCCAGATGCGCTGGAGCATCGATTCCTAACTTCACGTCCAGTACATTGGTCGCCCAAATGTGCTTGTTCAGAGAAAAAACTTCTTGCATTCCCGATTTTTTTTGCACTTTTCCCACCGAAATGATGGGACACGCTTATCTACCGCATGTTTCACTGAGAACCTGAAAAGCCCTTTCGCGTAGCAAGGGTAATTGAAGAGGTTGCTGATTTTTTTTGAAATGAAGAAGGTCATCAAAAGTTATGAGAAGCTGGATGCCGCTATGCTGGCATTGCTTCAGAAACAATTTCCAGAGGGCATCAGCCCCGGAGTCATATTGACATTCCAAGACCACACCGGAAAGCGTTTTAAGGGCGTGGAGGTGGTCGATGAGGAGGCAGACTCGATCTACCTGATCAAATTGGATGGCATGTTGCGCTCTGCCTTCACCGAACCTGAGGAGAAGGAAGAAAACGAAGAGGACTTCGATCGCGAAGACAATCCTGATTCCGAAGGCGACGACGAGAATCTCGATGAGCCGTTTGAAGGTATCGACGACTAAGTGGGGCTTGAAAGTCTATCCAAGCAAACCACGCCATCTCCAAAGTATTCGTGCATCAAGTCTGGTAGGTCCATGATGTGATTGCTACCGAGGTTGGGTTCCCGAAACCGAATCATTTTTCATGCTGTTTGGTACCTGCACCGCCGATGCTAATGCGGGTGATACTTGGTGCGGTTACATGAACGCATTCACAAAGCCACTAAAACAATTCACTATCATCTATTTAGCATCATTGACCTCAATCAATGATGGAAATCATAACTGCTGTGGAAAGTGCGAAACCGATGCATTCTAGGCGATTGCGCTATCCAATTTTGATCGCTGTACATTCAAGCGATCCTTATTCAAACTTCCAACCAAACGGCGAGAAAGGTCCGCGCCACAAAGAAGGAGGCTGCAAGCTGAGGTGACCGCCTGCTTCACCTGAACAAGAGCTTCGGAATAAGTAGCTTGAATTTACCTTTTGAAAACTATCACGGTAGGCCTCGGCAAACGGTCTATCGGTAGCCGGGAGCGTCAGCGCCTGCTTACCTTGCGCATGGCTGAGCGCGCGCCAAAGGTGCCGCATGTTGAAGGAGTCGCATAACCAACCCAATTAAATAAAACCCATACCGAATATCACGATAGGTCGAATGATCTGTGCTTGCCGACAGAAAACGCTCAGGAGGCGTGCCCGTTTTCGTTGACGGCGGCAGATGGCTCGCGGTACATGTTGAAAACGCTTTGGTAGGCTGTTGGATCTTTCAAAAACTGATCGACGGCTGCCAAGGTCGCTTCATCGATCAAGCTCCACAGGGGCTGCTCGACGTTCGCAACGTGCGGCAGGGCCTTCAAAATGGAATTGTCCCAAACGGGGTACAGCTTGATGAAATCGAGCTTGCTCACTTCGCCACGGCAGTTCTCAGCACCACAGTAGCAAGTCATGGGGTGATCCATGTTGAAAATGCCGTACTCATCGGTCAGCTGTTCGCCAGGCTGTATGTCGCGCACGGCGATCTCAAATCCGTAACCTGTCGAAACCGAGTTGTAATTGCAGGAATGGTTCACATACTTTCCGAAGTCCCAGCTCAAGATTCTCACCCCGTTGCGATCGATGTAGGAGTATTTGTCGAGCACCGACCTGATTTGCGGTTGGTAGGACCAAAACTGCTTCTCTGGTATCCTTACTTCGAGGTCGTCTTCAACATAGGTGATCGTCCCCATGGGGATCATTTGCGTTGCAAAAACACCATAACCCACCTCGGGGCCAATCAGTCGCAATTCTAAGGATGGATGAATCATGTGAAAATTGTAATCCTGACAGTCGTGCCGATGCGACTTTCCAATTGGCTTCAGTGCCCATGACCTCTCATCTGGGATAAGCAGATGGATAAGAGGTCAGTTTCAGCGCTGTCATGCCATTGGTGAATGCATGGGCAGTCCCTAGTTATTAAAATTGAATTAGCGTGAAATATCCGCAATCATACAACTTTTGGTTGTTTAGGCGTACTTTTCTGTGGATGGCAATCCCTTTTTATTTGTCCACATCGGTGCATAGCAATCGCAGCTCTCAGATGGGCCGCGCCCATCGACGCGACCCACAAGGCCGTGAAAACACAAAGCCAATTCCGGAGGGAATTGGCTTTGCAAAAGTTTCAGCTGGGCTGCGGCTTAGCCATTGCCCGACTTCTTGACGACCTTCAAGATCAAGTCTTGACGGTCACCGTCGCCAGTATGCTCGGAACGCACCATGTACTCGTCTTTGCCGACTTTATTGGTGAGCATTTCGCTGTTTTTATAGTCGCCATCTTTGGTGGCCATCTTGCCCTCTGGCAAGAACTGCGTGCGTATCAAGAAGTCTCCGTAGTTGCCTGACTGCACAGCGATTTTGGTGCCTGGCTTTGCATCATAGGCTCCATCGGCATTGGCTGAGTTCCAGAGGCGAATGCGTTGCGCATTGGGGCCTTGTGCGCTCACAACGGTCATCTCCCACTCTCCTTTGCCAAACTTGCCCCGACGGGCGTCTTTGGCATCCCAAACGGTCTCGATATCCTTGCCAAACTCTGCCTTTTCTAGCAACTTGCCTTCCTTGCCGTAGTAATCCTTGCCATCTTGGTCGTCCAAGAAGGAGGTGTAGCCACTCAAGATATTGGACTCGAGCACCAAGCGGTGAAAGTCTTGCTGATTGGTTTCATTTTTTTCATAGCCTTCAATCGCCTGACGGCTCAAGCGAATGACCTCCGAGCCTTTGTTGCTCGCAAAGCTCACCTTGTTGGCGCTCAGACCGAAGGGCTGAATCTCTGGACCGCTGCCCCAGTTCAAGTCGCTGCGAATGTCGCGCTGCGTATCGCCAGTGTTTTCGCCATACTTGTTGAGGTAATGCACCAACCTTGGATCGTTGATGTTGTTGGGCATTTGCTCGGCTACAAACTGCGTGAACTTGGGGTATTTGGCCATGTCTTCATCACGCATCTTGAAGCGCTGCACAGGAGCATTCTTGTCATCCTTGGCCTTTTTCAGTTGCGCTGGAGCGGCAACCGGTTCGTCTTTTTCGTCTTTTTTCTTCAGCTGGGCGGGTGCGCCTTCCTTTTCTTTCTCGTCTTTTTTCTTCAACTGAGCGGGTGCGCCGTCCTTTTCCTTCTCGTCTTTTTTCTTCAGCTGCGCTGCCCCCCCTTCGGGCTTGAGCTTCTTGGATTTGAGGGGAGATTCCTTTTTGGGATCATCGATCGTCTTGGCCACTGAATCGGCCTCTTTTTCCAAGTGATCCTGCGAATTGAGCGCCATGCCAGCGACTTGTCCCGTGGCTTTTACCCGGCCTTCGGCTTGCTGCTTGGTATGTGCAAGTTCATGCCCAATCAGTTCTTGACCCTTTTTGCTATTCGGATCGTACTGACCTGGCGCAAAGTGAATTTCATTTCCTTGGGAATAGGCCAATGCACCTGCTTCAACGGCCTTTTCTGAATTGGCGTGAACCTTCACGTCTTTCAAATCCATTTTGACCGCCCCTTCCATCTTTTCGCGCACCTGCTCAGGCAGTTTGCTGGCGCTGCCTGCATTGGCATCAGAAGACTCCTTTTTTTGCAAGGGCGATGTATTCAAGGCAAACTGTGGCGGAGCCATTGTTTTGGCCTTGCCGGCTTTGCGCTGAAGGGCTTGAGGCTCTTCTTGCTTCTTTTTCTGGATTTTGGCGTTCTTATTCATAGACAATTGGGCTTTAGGGCGGGTCGATCCGCAAAACGAGACATTTTCGAGATGCTAATATACCCAATAGTCGATGTAAATCAAGCTGATCCACGCTAGCATCAGAAGAAACTTTTCCACGATAGTCGCCTGATTCTTGGACATTTTGGACGCTAGGCAAGCCCCTAGATTGTTCGCACCTGCCAAAAGCATAAGTAAGCGTGCGAGTCCGACCAAACCATCAAAAAATTGGCCGAGCCAACACAGGGTTTAGCTCGGCCAATTCTCTATACAATCACGTGCAATACATGCACCACATTCAAATCAAGCAAGTTCTCCTTGGTAGATCGAGTGCGTTTGCCAGAAATTTTTGCCACGCAAGATCCATTTGTCGCGCCATGCCTGCATATCGACCGGCTTCATCTTGGATTGAAAGCGGCGGTCGAGCGGCTCCACCATGCCAGCGATCTTTTTGCGCAACGAACCGTTGGCGTTTTCCAAAATGACCTGCAATTCTTCACGCACGGAGATCTTGTTGTAGTATTCGGTGAGATTGCCCTTCCAGTCTGCATCGACAAAATGTCTCCACGAAGCAATCAGCTGCGTGAGCTTGCGCTCAGGCATGATGCTCGGGCTGTCTAGCAAGTGTGGCAATTGCGCAAGCGCTGCCTTGATGCGTGCATTCTCCTTGGGACTGAACCTCAGGTTCAAGTTCGTTTTGGGAGCCTTGACCCGCAGCTGAACGATGCCCAAGAAATTGAAGAGCTTGATGATCGGCCACATCGGGTCGATCTCCCACCATTTGTAGCCAAAATTTGGGCTGGAACCGTTTTTGTGGTGGTTGTTGTGGTAGCTTTCGCCCCACATGAGGAAGTCGACTGGCAAGAAATTCTTGCTTGTATCCTTGAGCTCAAAGTTGGTGTAACCAAACTTGTGGGCAAACCAATTGATGACAGCGCCATGCAAGGGGCCCATGACCATGGTCAGTGGCAAAAAGAGCCATTGCCACCAAGCCGTAGCCAAGACGGCATAGATGACAATGTAAATTGCTCCCCAAGCTGCACGCGTAGCAATGTGCTCAGCAAAGTTGTCAAACTTGGGCCAATCGGGCAGGTTTTTCAAGAATTTGGGATCGATCGGACGGCTGCGGTCAAAGATGGCGAGGTACTCCTTGCGTGTGCGCCACATCATCGAAAACAAGTTCTTATCGTACTTGGGTGAATGCGGATCCAACTCGGTGTCTGCAAAAGCATGGTGCATGCGGTGCAAGATGCCATACACGTTGGCGCTCAAATAAGAGGAACCATTTGCAATCCAACTACCCACGAAAAAGACCTTTTCCATGAAAGGGCTCATCTTGAACATCTGGTGAGCTGCATACCTGTGATTAAAGAATGACTGAAAAAACAGGGAGAAATACCAGTGGAATATGAACAACAGGACAATAACCATAAGTGCAAAATAACAACAATTTTGCCAAATCAAAAAGCTGCATCCTCCAAAGGTGCAAGGCGTTGCGCTCGGCAAGTGCGACCATCCGCCAATAATACAACGTGGCATCAGGGTATTTGTTCCAGCCAATTTGCCATTCTGGCTACAATGGGAGGCCGCCCGTGCATTCAAAACGCTGGATAGCAAGTCCATTCGCCGTTTCCACGACAAAAATTTTCATTTAAGTGACGAAAATCAAGTAAATTGCATTCGTTTTGGGTAGAGGTGTATGCCCCTGTGTTACCAACTAAATTTTTGAACTGTGAAAACTAAATTACAACTAGTCACCCTTTTGGGGTGCTTGCTATTGGGTATTGGAGGACTCCGAGCCCAAACCTTACTCTACTCAGAAAGCTTTGAAACCGACGGTGAAGGCTCGCGCTACACCTCCAACACCTAC
>JANPHP010000483.1:0-8123 GCA_031424495.1 Bacteroidota bacterium
AGTAACCGACTCGCCCTTGCCTTGCAAGTCGAGGATGAGCTTGTCGAGGGTAGCCTTTTGTGCAGCAAGCTTGGCCGCGATCTCCCTGCCATTGGGAAGCCCCGACACATTGAGCTTCACCTGCTGCTTGGCCTTGTCCCAGAACTTTGCAGGTATGGCGATGCCCGTGGGAAAGGTTTTTATCTTGCGTTCAATCGTGAGCCGCAAGTAGATGGTTTGTGTGCCATCCTTCTTGATGCTGGCATCTTGGTAGGCCGCCGTGGTGACCGATTTTGAAAGCTGTTTCATAAGGTGTTTTAAAAGCTGTGAAGATTGAATGATCCTTAAACGATTCCCAAACAAATCCGCAACCCAAGTGCGAATTGTGCTAATAAATCTTTCAATCACAGGGCTAAAACCCTCTTTTCTTGCAGATGAGCTACTCAGTAGCACATCTTTTTACTGGGGCATTATCAATAATGAATAATGATTGATGGGCTAGACCATTGTTCATTATTCATTGTTCATTCCCCAATTAGTTCCAATCATCCATTGTTCATTATTACTATGAATATCGAGAACTTTACCCCTAGACCTCGATGAGATCAACAAAACGTAGTGCAAAACACAAAATCTGGCTGATTGCAGTCGCCAGCTTGTCATGTCGAGCAAGCCGACTGGCGCCGCCGAGAATTGCGAAGCACTCGCGAATACCTTTGAAAAAAGGCGGCAATGAGCACATCTAGCGCTAACAAATACACCTCCAGCTTGAAGACTCCTTCTGGCAGCTCCTTATCATCAGTAGCGTTCAATCGGAGGTGTATCAAGAGGCGCTAGATGTCTCCGCTACATCTTCGATTCGGTCGACATGACATTTTAGGATTTAGGGGTAAAGGATACGATAGGCATATTATTAATTATTCATTATTCATTGATTAGCAGATGTCTTTGAAACCGACCAATTTCCCAATGTTGCATGGCCGATGGTTGGCTTGGGCGCTGCTGCTGGGCTTGCCGGTGTTGTTTTGGCCAGATACTTCGGATGCTTATTCCACGATCAGGTGGGGCGTGCTGAGTGCTTTGGGGCTGGGCCTTTGGTTGACGAGTTGGCATCACCGACGGGAAATCTGGGCGGCGGTTGCGCCGCCGATACGCTGGGCAGTACTTGCATTTACGCTGGTGGGATTTGTCGGATGCCCATTTGCCTTGCATCCCAACGAGGCGCTGTGGCAGGTGGCCCGCTGGGTGATGGCGCTGGGCTTGTTGCTGCAACTGCTGTATGCGATGCGCGTGAATCCGGGTTTGCTGCGCGACTTGTTCCGGGCAGGTGCTATCGCTGGCCTTGCGCTGGGGAGCTTGCGGCTCTTGCAATTTGCAGGGATCGTCGGTGGGATTCCTGCCGACACTGATGCCCACTCGGCCATGCTGGGCAATCCGAACTTCTTTGCGGGCGCGATGGTGATGCTGGCGGCGCTGAGTGGTGGCGCTGCACTGCGTGAAAAAGGGCTATGGCGTTGGCTCGGACTTGTTTCAGGCTTGTTTTGTTGTCTGCACATTGCGATCGGCCGCAGCGAAGGGGCAATGCTGGCCCTTGCGGCTGGTGCCGTGGTGATGCTGGAGGGCGCTTGGGTCCTGCTGCGCCCGCAATCGGCCTACGCTAGGCGGCCCGCGCTCAGGGGCGCGGTGGTTGGCGTTGTGGCATTGGCAGGTCTGTTTGCATTTGCTTGGATCCTGGCGCGGCCAATGCCCGACATGGCCGTGCAACCCGACAGCACGCAGGAACGGATCCTGCTCTGGCAGCAATCCTTCAAAATGGTGCAGGGGTCCCCGCTGCTGGGCATCGGGGCTGGCCACTGGCAATACCATATTTTGAAATGGGGGGCTGTGAGCAATTACCGAGGCTTTGCGACCCGGTATTTCATGGAGGCCCACAACGATTTCGTGCAGCAGTTTGCCGAGCGAGGCATCTTGGGCGGCCTTGCCTTCCTGGGTATTTTTGTGATGGCTTGGCTGCGGGGATTCCGTAGCCTGCGCAATAGCAACGGGGACTTGGGCCGTGTCGCCGCCTTGGGCGGACTCACAGGAGGGATGGTATTTGCTTGCACAAGTTTGCCTGCCGAGCAGCCGTATTTGTTGATGTTGCTGCTGATTTTGCTGGCGATGTTGTCTGGTAATGAAGCTACTGCCTCAGCGGAAGCAACCATGGAAAACCCGCAACCCGGCTTGTCATTGCAGACGGGATCGCCTGTGTTGGCCACGGGCATTTGGCTTGTGTTCCTCTTGGGTGCGGCGGCTTCTCTGGGCCTGCATGGCCTATGGCTCGGGGCCGAACGCGGCAATTTTGAGATGATGCTGGCGAAGGGCGATCAAGACTGGCCACGCACCAACTACCTTGCGCAAAAGGCAGCGTCTTGGTACAATCCCCATGACCGCGTCTCCTGCACACCCATCGCCTGGTATGAAGGCGTCTCTCTGCTGAGTCAGGGAAATGCAGCGCAGGCCCTGCCTAAGCTACAAGCCGCCAAGGCTCAGCATCCGTGGCATCCGCAGGTATCTTCCAATTTGGGGGCAGCCTACTTCATGCTCGGCAACTTTGAAGCAGCAACCTTGGAATTTGAGGAGCTTGTACAGCGCTTTCCAGACTTTGGTGAAGCGCGAATGAACCTCAGCGAGTGTTACATGACCACAGGCAAATTCAAGGAAGCAGCCGCGACGATCGACTACTGGCGCACCCGCACGGGCAATCCGCAGTTCAATGACTACTATGCCAAGATCTCGGGGATTTTGAAGGCGAATGCGGGCGCGGCGCACCACTGAGCGATGATTTGCTGGAATCGTCGGTGATGTATTGTTGGTTCCCTTTTTTTTCCTAACTTCGTGACAACGAATCGGTAATTGCAATTTTGGACCTCGGTCTGCGATCATAATCAATAGCTGCCCTAGTAAGGTCTGTCGTGTAGGGAAAAGGAATGTGAGACTTCATGTAAATGGATTTCACGTTTCCGAACCCAAATTTGGTGCTGAGTCAATGCGTTTGATATAGTTTAGGAATTCGATGAAAAACAATCCACAGAAGAAATTTGCGCTCTTGTTGTTGCTCATGGTATCGATTTGCTGCCACTTGGCAGCTCAGGTCTCATTTAGCAGTATTGCGCCTAGTCCAGTCTCCCCCTCCTATTCTGGAACAATGCTCATCACGGGCGTGAACACGAACTTCACGCAAAGCACCCAAGGCTTGAGCTTGCACTTGCAGCACCAAAACACTGGGCAACTCTATGAATTTGGGAATACCGTGCTGTTTCAAGGCGGATGGTGCACCAATCAGACAGCGACCACGGCTAGCGGTACGGTGACCCTGCCCGCCAATGCCCCGCTCGGGCTCTACAATGTGCGCATCAAAGGGTTTGGCTACTATGGAAACAATTTTGACTATACCGAAAATGGCTTGCTGACCGTGCTGGGCAACGGTGCCTACTTCACAGGCAGGGTCATCTTTGACTTGGATAGCAGTTGCACCTTCAATGCGGGTGATTTTGGCATCGAGAACCATATCGTGACAGCCAATCCTGGCGGTTATGTGGGCCTCACTGATGCCAATGGCGACTATACGATGATCTTGCCGACGGGCACCTATACATTCTCCACTGCGGCTCCCAATGGGACGGTCTTGCTGTGCCCCTCATCACCATTCACCCAAAATGCAACGATGACCGTGCCCGGAGGTAGTGCATCGGGCATTGATTTCTATGGCAAAACCGACAACTATGCAGATGCGGTTGCACGGCTTTTCATTTCAACCCACCGTCCCGGATTTACGGTACACAATACCTTCAGGGCGCAAAATGCCTCCCTCACAGCCACCAACAACACGGTTGCCAAACTGGCAAAGCCGAGTGCATTCAGTTTTGTTTCATTCACCATCCCCCCTACAACCATCAACGGTGACACGGCGATTTGGAACCTCGGCACCTTGGCGCCGCTCAGCTACCAAGACCTTGGCTTTGATGTATCGGTACCTGGCGTGACGCTCATCGGCACGCCCTATAATTACCATGGCGAAGTGACCACGAGTAGTGCACAATTGCAACTCGCAAATGATGTCGATGTGATCTCCAACCTTGTGTCTGGTTCATTTGATCCCAACGACAAGCAGGTCTGGAACGCAGCAGGGCAAATCGCAGACCCCTTCATCGATCCAGCAGATTTGGAGCTGCAATACATGATTCGCTTCCAAAACACTGGCAACGATACAGCATTCAACGTGCACATCGATGACGACCTCGATCCATTCTTGATTCCGACGACTTTCAAGTTGCAAGGCGCGAGCCACAATTGCCAAGTGCAATTTTTGGACAGCCTGGGTCGGCACCTGCGCTTCCTGTTCCCCAACATTCTGTTGCCAGACAGCAACCGCAATGAGCCGGGCAGCCATGGCTACGTGCGCTACAGCGTGGAGCGCATGCCTGGCCTGTCACTGGGCAGCACGGTCTCTAATACTGCTGACATCTATTTTGACTTCAATACAGCAGTGGTGACCAATACGGTGAATTCCACGATCTGCCCCAACTTGGGTACGGCATTCCAAGCGAATCCCAGTGGATTGCAAGTGAGCTTTACGGCGCCCAATCTGGGCAACCCTAGTGCATACGCTTGGGATTTTGGCGACGGGCAGACCTCGACCTTGGCCAATCCCATCCATACCTATGCAGCCAATGGAGTGTATGCCGTATGCCTGCAGCTCAGCAATAGCTGCGGTCGCCAAGCGACCCTTTGCAACACCTTGTACCTCGGCGTCACCGGTGTCGCCAATCCCCATCAAGGATTCCTCAAAATCGCCCTCACGCCCAATCCAGTGCTGTCGCAAGGTGGTGCGGAGCTTGTGCACCTAGCGGTGGAAGCTAGGGGCCTATCGCAGGTGCAGTTTGCGGTAACCGACCTGCAAGGCAAGCGCATCATGGGCTGGGAAGCGTCGTCCATCAACGGCAGCTATTCCAAGGACCTGTCGGTGTCGGCCTTGGCACCGGGCTTGTATTTTGTGCATATCCAGTCGGGCAATTTGCGCCACACCATCAAGCTGATGGTGGAGTAAGGTCGGTTTGTGGGGCGGTTGCCCAATGGGCAGGTCATATTTTGTAGGAACGTCGTATTTTGTTGTAGGCACGCAGGTCACATTTTGTAGGCACGCAGGTGATATTTTGTAGGCACGCCATGTATGGCGTGCCTACAAAATATGTGCCCAACATGGCGTGCCCAACAGACGACGGCCGCCAACGGACATCAATAGCCTATTGTCGGTAATGCGATCCAGAACTGAGGTTATTTACAATCCAGAACGGCGTCATGCATCCACCAAAAAATGCCTAGATTCGCAGCATGGAAATCGTGCTGAGCATCGCGATCTTGCTGCTGCCCTATCTGCTGGGCTCCATCAATGCCGCCGTCATTGTGAGCCGGAGCCTTTATGGTGTCGACATTCGCACCCGTGGTTCACTCAATGCTGGCAGTACCAATATGTTTCGTGAACTTGGGTTCAAGGCTGGTGCGCTCACCCAAGTCGTCGATATCGGCAAGGGTTCGCTCTCGGCTGCCCTCCCCTTCCTTGCGCTTTGGGCAATGCCTACTGTGCCACATTGGCTGAGTGGCCTGGATCTGGAACTGCAATCCATCATCTGTGGATTGCTCTCCGTTTTGGGCCACCTCTACCCTGTCTATTTTGGATTCAAGGGCGGCAAGGGCATCAATACCCTGCTGGGGATGATGCTGGTAACCAACTGGGAAGCGAGCCTGCTGTGCCTGGTAGGCTGGATATTGCTGCTCTTTTTGACGCGCTACGTCGCCATCGCATCGATGGGTGGCGTTGCGATTTACCCCATTTTTTTGGTCATTCGTTCCTTGGTGCTGGGCACCACGATCGACATTGCGCTGCTCTGTGTCGGTACTGGCATGGCTCTGCTCGTCGTCTATACCCACCGCAGCAATATTGTAAGGTTAAGCAAAGGCGAAGAAGTCAAAAACACTTGGTTTCAAAGCAAGGTGAGGTGAAGATCGTGAAAACGCCACATCACCCATCACCACCAATATCATTCACTGTCATGCGAAAAATGCACCTCCTCCCCGCCCTCGTATTGTGTGCCACTTGTTGTGTGCTGATGCTCGGCTGCGGGCCGCAAGCAGGCAGTACGCCTGCGACGACTCCGCCCAAGCCGATGGTGGACCCAACGCGCGAGGGAAACATTGCGCATCAGCCGGGAGATTTTTGTTTTTCCTGGAAGGAAAACAATGCAGCGAGCGAAGGTCGGCTGAGCTACACGACCGATGGCATCGCCGAGGGTACACTCAGGAGCACGCTAGTCGACGCAAGCAATGGGCTGGAGGCCGTCACCAACACCAGTTTCAAAGGAAACTTGCGGGGTGACACCCTGTATCTTGAGGTGATGTCTGACGAGACCGGCAGCCGCGTCAATCAAGCCGAAAAGTGGGTCTGGAAAGGCAATACGCTGGTCCAAGGGGGCAAGACATTTCAAGCGGTCGCCTGTCGCTGATTGGAATTCCAGATAATTTTCCACAATTTGCACTCGGTTTGGATCCCTGAGGGGGGCTTCTTTGGAGAACTGGAGACTTTTGGCTTTGCTGCCTCAACAAAATTCGACGATGTCATCGGCATCGCTCCAATTTGCTCATTTGCCTTGAGTCTCTGTATTGGTTGTTTTGGTTTATGGGTTTGCATCGGTCATCATCATGGGTTGGCTTCATTGTCGGCTGGCTAGGGGTCATTTTGATTCTTGCCTCACCGTCATGTGCATTTGGGCAAGGATGGGATTGGGCAAAAGCCGTAAATTCTCCGCAAACTGACCGTGGTGCGGGGGTAGCTACCGATCTCAAAACTGGTGAATTGTATGTTGTTGGTTCCGGAAGCGGGCCCCTGTCTGAGTTGGGGCTTCCTGCGATCGGCCTGCAAGATGGTTATCTTGCAAAATACAAACCCAATGGCACGCTTATCTGGGCATTTTTGATTGCGGGCGCGGGTACTGACGAAATCCAAGATGTCGTCGTGGACAGCAGCAATCAACGTGTGTACATCACTGGTTATGTAAGCGGCACGGTGACGGTGAATGGCAAAGGTGGCCCTGCTTTTACGGGTACATCTGCTGGAATGCAAGACTTGTTTACAGGCGTATTTGACTCTTCCGGAGCCATTGTGTGGGCGACGATAGAGGGTGGCACGCAAGGCGAACTCGGGACCGGCATCGCGTTTGACAACAATGCCATCTATGTCACTGGCAACTATGTCGGCACAGCAACATTTGATGGCACCACTGGTGTGCCATCTACCAATATCAGCAGCACAGGGACACAGGATTGGTTTGTCACCAAGTACCGCAAGTCTGATGGCAAGTTAATCTGGGTGCGTGAAAATCGTCAAGGCGCCCTAATGCAGCGCTCGCAAGCCATTGCTGTGGACAGCAACGGCGTGTATTTCTGTGGTGGATTTGACAGTCCAGTCACCAGGGCACTAGGATCTTCGGGAAATGTTGATATTACGAAATCGCTAGGTACTGGCATGGATCTCTTTGTCTTTTCGCTGCGGCGCAGCGATGGATTGGCTCAGTGGGGATATGCCGCTGGTGGACCAGGCGCTAACCCTGACGAGGCCTATGGAATAGCCACCAATGGCTCCTTTCTGTACCTCGGTGGACGGCATTCTGGATCAGCAGTATTTCCACCATTGGCTGCGCTTGCTGCAGGCGCTACCTTCAACGGTTTTGTATCTAAACATAATCCAGTCAATGGAAATGCCATTTGGGTGAATGCGATCGGTGCAATGACTGGAGGGGTATTTGCCTCGGTGACCGATGTCGATATTGATGACCTCGGCAATGTCTGGGCGAGTGGTGGCTTTAGCGGCACATTGAGTTTGCCCAATATTTATTCGCCGACTTCGACATTTACCTCTGCGGGCGGCACAGATGCTTTTCTCGTTTCCTTTGTGCCTGGTGGAGCCTCATTTGTGAACCTGCAAGCTGGCGGCAACCCGACCAACGATGCGTTGGCAGCTACTTCAGCCTTCAATTCCCGCAACGTGTTTACTACGGGTGGATACTCAGGTGGCAATGGTTTCTTCGCGACGCCCGCGCCCACGACCC
>JANPHP010000484.1:0-2319 GCA_031424495.1 Bacteroidota bacterium
ACGGCTGCGACATCTGTCAGCAGGTCTGCCCCTGGAATTCATTCTCCACGCCAAATGCAGGCGACTTCAAGCCGCTCACACATATAATAGACTACGGCCGGGCCGAATGGGATGCACTCGAAGAGAAGGAATTCAAGAAACTGACCAAGCACTCGGCGATGAGCCGGGTGAAGTGGCCAAAGCTGGAGCAGAATTTACGGAATTTGAAGAATCAGTAGGGGTGATGAATGTCGTGCGCTGAAGTGGCGTTTCTGGGCTTTGTGTGTATCCTAGTATGAAAGGCAATTTCACTAACTCATCGCCTGGCAAAGACCAATTCCTCCCCATAAAAGAAAGAGAGGCCCATATATTTCTGGACAAATGCCCTCCACTCCTCCGAACTTTTGAAGCTTTCTTTGATGTTGGAGGTGATTTCTTTCAAATAAAGGTGTTGGGCATCTTTCTCGAAGCTGAAAAAATAATAGTCCTCGCCCTCACTCATTCGCTGAAGATTGAGGAATGTCTTGGACCCAATTTGGGAGAAATGCGCGTTGTAGACGACAACGGAAGGGTCAGCTTCGGAATCTGGCGGCGGCGGCATGGTCGTTTTGATTTCGTAGACGAATTTATCTTTCTGGGTCACGGTATAATCATCTGCCAGACCATTGCCGAGGTCCAAGTACCATGCTCCCAACAACTGGGCATCAACCTTGATCTTCGGATCATCAATCGGAACAGTGGACAGATATGGGCATCCCGCCAAACAAAGCGTCAGGATTGCCAAGGGGAGAAATTTTAGTTTTTGCATTGAGTCGAATTTATCCAAAAAGCATGAAATGCAGGCAGTTTTTTTGACCTGCCCGAGCAGGTAGTCCATCATATCCACATTTGACTTGTGAACATTTTGCGTTTCCTCCGTTGTTAATTCCCGAACGGCTGTCTAACTTTGCGCAGATTTTTAGAAAAGACATTTAGAAATAGATTGATATAGCTCATGGCACAAAACACGGGTAAAGTTTCCCAAGTCATCGGACCAGTGGTCGACGTCGAGTTTAGCGGCGAAGGCGCTAAACTCCCCAAAATTCTTGACGCTTTGATCGTGAACCGCAGGGACGGCTCCATCCTCTACCTCGAAGTGCAGCAGCACTTGGGTGAGAACAAGGTGCGTACCATCTCGATGGACTCCACCGACGGTTTGGAGCGCGGCATTGAGGTCATCGACTTGGGTCACACCATCGAGATGCCAACGGGCGAAGGCATCAAAGGTCGCCTCTTCAACGTCGTGGGCACTGCCATCGACGGTTTGGCACAACCCAATTCGCCAAAAGGCTACCCCATTCACCGCTCTGCGCCCAAGTTTGAAGACTTGAGCACGGAGTCTGAGATCCTTTATACAGGTATCAAAGTGATCGACTTGATTGCTCCTTACCTCAAGGGCGGTAAGATCGGCCTCTTCGGTGGTGCAGGTGTGGGCAAGACGGTGTTGATCCAAGAACTGATCAACAACATCGCCAAGGCACACTCCGGTTTGTCAGTGTTTGCAGGCGTGGGCGAGCGTACCCGCGAGGGCAATGACCTGCTGCGTGAGATGATCGAAGCCAACGTTATCAAGTATGGCAAGAAGTTTCACCATGCCATGGGCGAGGGCGGTTGGCCACTTGCCGAGGTGGACATGGAAGAAATGAAGGAGTCCCAAGTGACCCTCGTCTTTGGTCAGATGAACGAGCCTCCAGGTGCACGTGCACGTGTGGCACTCTCAGGTCTGTCGATCGCTGAGTACTTCCGTGACGGCGACGAGCAAAGCGGTGGCCGCGACGTGTTGTTCTTCATCGACAACATCTTCCGTTTCACCCAAGCAGGTTCAGAGGTGTCGGCTCTCTTGGGTCGTATGCCATCTGCTGTGGGTTATCAACCTACGTTGGCATCTGAAATGGGCGCCATGCAAGAACGCATTACTTCTACCCGTCGTGGCTCCATCACCTCCATCCAGGCGGTGTATGTACCTGCCGATGACTATACTGACCCAGCTCCTGCAACGACATTTGCCCACTTGGACGCCACCACCGAGCTTTCACGCCCGCTGTCGGCCTTGGGTATCTATCCCGCCGTGGATCCGCTGACCTCGACCTCCAAGGTGCTTGCGCCTGAGATCGTGGGCGATGACCACTACAACTGTACCCAGAAGATCATCGGTATCTTGCAGAAATACAAAGATTTGCAAGACATCATCGCCATCTTGGGTATGGACGAGCTTTCAGAAGAAGACAAGCTGACCGTGTCGCGTGCCCGCAAGGTGCAACGCTTCCTGAGCCAGCCTTTCTTTGTGGTTGAACAATTTAC